>NZ_LZTE01000074.1:0-975 GCF_001665925.1 Gordonia sp. 852002-50816_SCH5313054-c | reverse complement strand
CCGCATCGGCGAATCGATCGCCGACGACATGCTCGTCGTCGCCGCCACCCGACCGCACACTCACCACGCCGTCGACAAAGCAGCGATCGCCGAAATGTCACTCCAACTCGGCATATCCCGCTCACTCGCGCGCCGCTACGCCATCCTCGGCGCCCACCTCACCGACCTCCCCGCGACCGCCCTCGCCTTCCTCGACGGCCACATCCGGTTGTCCCGCATCGAGATCGTCGCCGACCAACTGTCGGTGCTCGACTCGTCGCTGCGGGCGCAGGCCGAACCACTCGCCCTCGAACTCGCCCGACGCACCTCCGCCGACTCCACCCTGCGCGATCAACTCGCCGAACTCGTGATCGCCCTCGACCCCGACGCCGCCGCGGATGCCCGCCGCGACTTCGCCGACCGCAACCAGAACATCCACATCCGACCCGACACACACGGACACGTCACCCTCGACGGCTGCCTACCCGCCGAACAAGGCCTCCACCTCGCCACCCGTATCTCCGCACTCATCGCCGAACGACTCTGTGCCGAGGACCCCCGCACCCCAGGCCGACGCCGCGTCGCCGCCCTCGCCGACATCCAAGGCCTGCCCGGCGCCCACCTCACCTGCCAGTGCGGCAACCCCGACTGCCCCACCACGCTATCCGACGCTGAAACAGACTGCGACACAGCACCATTCGACGATGCAGCACCGTTCGACGAGCCCGACAGCGGCGAGACCGACACAGGTGTGACTGACGCAGACGAGACACCCGCGGAGGATCTGCCCGACGCCGAGGTCGGCGCGACGTGCGATGAACCAGTCGCCGATGAGCCTGTGGTCGAGCCCGCGCAACAGACAGCGCTCGAAGTGCTCATCGACCCCGCCGGCGTCGCGATTCCACGGCTCGTCGGCTTCGGCGCAATCGACCCCGCCCACGCCGCCGAACTCGCGGCAGGCGTCATCGCACGGACCGTCGTGTTTCCCGACCTCAC
>NZ_LZTE01000073.1:0-1157 GCF_001665925.1 Gordonia sp. 852002-50816_SCH5313054-c | reverse complement strand
TCGTCGAACCCGACGCCACCTCAGGCACCCAGGAGGCCGCCTGAAAACCGCTCATCCACAGGTCTTGACAATATCTCGGCGTGCGCGGATTCCACGACTCGCCGGTGCGTAATGCCTCGACGAGTCGCTCGCCGGATCGAAGCATCTGCACCCACCAGTCACGCTGTTGAGATTGCACTGACCGCGGGAATTCCCCGATGACATGTGATGAGTTCGAAGCTGCGTTGGTGCCATCCCAGACGCCAAGTTCCAGTTCCAGGGTCGAGCTAAGAATAGCCATGGCTTGCCACAGCACGAATCGAGTTCGCGGAGTAATTGGCCACGGGTTCCAAATGCCCGCAACGAAACGGTCGTACTCGTCAGGCTCATCGAATATGGGGTCATCGGGAATAGGTCGATCAAAGTACTCAACGACCCAGACTGCCTCGCCCGAATCGACCTCACCCTCCTGGTCACACTCGACACGCCAGAACCAGTGCGCCCGGGCATGATGGCTTTTCCACCGAACATCATTCAGAACTTCGTCAAGTTCATCCGGGCCGAACAACCTTCGTTCCATTGGCTCATGATCGCCGGATGGCCACGCCGAATCACTGGACTCGCCTTGGATCTCAACGTCGCCCGACAGTAAACGAAGCCGACACCCAACACCCGGCCCTTCGTCATCCAGATAGTTGTCGATAAGAGCAAGGATGCTCAGGTCGTACGCCGCAGATGCGTGCCTCACCAGGTCGTCGCCGCCTGACTCCGAGAAGTAGGACGGGCCTGGTGCACGGATAGGTGACAGGGTTAGTCACGCGGCCTGAGGGGCCTCGTGGTTGATGATGGTCTCGAATTCAATGGGGGTCAATCTGCCGAGGCGGTCCTGTCGTCTGCGGCGGTGGTAGGTCCGTTCGATCCAGTGCACGATGGCGGCCCGGAGCTCGTCTCTGGTGGCCCAGGATCGACGGTCGAGGACGTTGTTCTGTAGCAGCGAGAAGAAGCTCTCCATCGCCGCGTTGTCACCACACGCACCGACCCTGCCCATCGACCCGAGCATGCCGTGCCGGGTGATGGCCTTCTGCATCTTCTTCGAACGAAATTGACCGGGCTCAACCAGTCGATGCAACACCGGCTTGTTGGAGCAACAATAGCTGCTCGTTGAAGGCCTCAGCGGG
>NZ_LZTE01000072.1:0-3388 GCF_001665925.1 Gordonia sp. 852002-50816_SCH5313054-c | reverse complement strand
TCGTCGAACCCGACGCCACCTCAGGCACCCAGGAGGCCGCCTGAAAACCGCTCATCCACAGGTCTTGACAATATCTCCGGCGGGCCCGAGCCGACCGGAGGGGAACCGCTGCGTTGCGTGATTCCAGCTGAGGTACCGACCATAGAGTTTGCGCTTCGACGCGGAGGCCTTGCTGACCCGTGTCTTGATTTTGTGGGTGGCTGCCGGCTCGATCGTGGTGATGATTTGAGCGGTGTTCGTGGTCGTCGAACGTGAAAATGTGATGTGCCCGGCGGCGGCGAGTTCCCGCAGTGCCACGGTGAGGATGTGAGGCTGGATGACCTCAACCTGCTGGTAGTGGTACTTTTCGGCCAGCCGTGCTTCGAGTTCAGAGTGCAGCACGGCGTACTCGCTGGTGAGGGTTTCCATAACGCGCTCGCAGCCGAGTGCGACGTACTCGGCCTTCTGCATACCCTCATTCACCTGGGCATTCTTTCGGTTTTTCTGTTTGAGAGCAATCCTTGCCCCCATATGTAGGGATCTTTGTGGGTCGGACCGGAGAGGGGTTGCCGGGGCACGCTGCGCCCGTCCTTCTGCTGACGCACGGCCTCAACCTCGCCGGCGATCGAGTACACCGTCTGTTCGGTGACCAACTGGTCGAATGCGTGGTGCCCCGTCGGCGGAGGGGGGTGGCGGGGGATTGTCGATCTCGCGCAGCGCTGTGACGTCCTCGCGGTTTTGCGTGGCTGGAGTCCCGTCTCGGCCGACTAGAGCGATCGCCGTGTCGGCGGCGCATCGGGGATTCCGGCAGTACAGGGTCAGACGCCCGATGTCAGAGTCGCCGGCGGGGTCGACGTCGCAGGTTTGCTTCCCACAGAAGAGGCACTGGACTTGACCGCTCGTGCGCGCCGAGGGGAGTGGGCTCGTACGGACCATCCACCCCAGTTGCTCGTCGTCGTTGATCAGCACCGGGTCGGCGAGAACTTCGCCCGGGAAGCGTTGGAGCGCCTTAGCGTCCGCCCGGCGGCGGGTCGTATCAGTTCCGTCGTCAACGACGAGAACGTCTACCTCGCGGGCATTACAATCAGGATTCTGGCAGTAAAACTCGATGCGCTCGGTGTCTTCGCCGATGTCGCCCCAGGAGAGGATCGCTTCTACGCTGCCGCACCAATAGCAGTTGAAGGGCTTCTGGGATTGTCGGAGCCAAGGGGTGATTCCGTTGGACCACCCGTCGCCTGCTGTGACTGCTCGCAGGGCGACAGTATATGAAACGCCGTGCGCCCGTTGGTAACTGCGCGCGCGCTTCCTGTGATTGGTGCTAGCCATGACCGTAAGTCCGTTCACCTTGCCGTATCGGCACCCACACATACCGACACTGAAAGTGAAGGTGGTCAACGTCCGCCGGATCTGTGAAGACCTTGCCCTTGCGCGCTGCGGAACCGTGTGGTGTTCGTGTGCAACTCGGGGAGGAGCCATGCGACTAGCTCGTTGTCAGTCTACGCGAACTCCGCCATCCAGGCCCGAAATGTCATAATTACTATTATCGGCTAAATATAGGGCTAGTTTCTGGCCAGTCTAGCGGCTAGACTGAATGCATGACGACAGTGCCTCTCGGCGAAGCCAAGGACAAGCTCTCCGCGCTCATCGACAGCGCCGAGAGCACGCACGACATCATCACGATCACCAAACACGGCAAACCTGCCGCGGTGCTCATGTCGGCTGACGACCTCGAATCGCTGCACGAAACGATCTACTGGCTCTCACGCGCCGGCATCCGCGAAGCTGTCGCGGCTGCCGACGTCGAGTACGCCGCCGGCCAAACCGTTTCCCTTGAGGACCTGCGCGCCGAACACGGCATGCCGCCCCAGTGAGCGACAACCCCACGGACTCGGCCGATGAGTACCGCGTCGAGGTCGCATCTCCCGCACGCCGCGATCTGCAACGCCTTCCATCCCGGATCGTCCACGCTGTCATCGAGTTCATCTCCGGGCCCCTCGCCGGCAACCCGCACCGCCTCAGCAAACCGCTACGCGACGATTTCGAAGGCCTTCACAGCGCACGCCGCGGCGACTACCGCATCCTGCTGCGCATCGACGATCCCAACCACACCATCGTCATCGTCAAGATCGACCACCGAGCCCACGCCTACCGCACCTAACCTAACCCACAGCGCCACAACACGTCCCTGACACCATGAGGAGCATCGTGAACGACTCCGGCCGGACACTCGACCACGCCATCGACGCGCTCTACGACCCCATCAACGCCCTGCAACGCCAGGTCCTCGACATCGAGCGCAGCTACCGCGACCTCGCCCAACGCGACGACCTCACCACCGACACCCTTGGGGCGCCCACCACTCCCGCCGAAGCCATCGCCGGCATCACCGAAGCACTGGCATCTCTCCGCGATGCGCTCCGCGCCGCTGAAGGACACCGCGACACTGCCAAGCAGCATGCAGCACGCCTCTACATCGACCACTGACACCTGTCAGAGGCCACCGGCACAATTAGTGCGAAGCCCTCCATCCGCAAGCCATCGACCGCGAGGTGTTGGGCATGCAGGCGGCCACCAGTGAGACCAAGGCATCGCGGAACACCTTCTTCGCCGACCTGGTGGCCCGCGACCTGGGCGGGGTGCGCTTGGTGACCTCCGATGCTCATGCCGGGCTCATCGAGGCGATCGCAGCGAACCTGCCCGGCGCGGTATGGCAGCGCTGCCGCACCCACTACGCCGCCAACCTCATGGCAGTGTGCCCCAAGTCCATGTGGCCGGCGGTAAAAGCGATGCTGCACAGCGTGTATGACCAGCCCACCGCCACCGCGGATGGCGCGACCACGAGCTCGACTTCGCCGCTCGAGACCTGATCCGGTACTGAGTTGAGACGCTGGCTGTCGAGACGTGCGCACCTCAATGTGCGCGCCCGGGATGCGGGGTCGGTCGCGGCCGCGGTTGGATGTCTAGTGTTCGGGATTCTTGGCTAGACGGTATGGGTAGCTCCCGACGATGTGTTGGGGGGTTGCGGGCCGGAGCCTCACGCACAAAGACTCGTGGGTTACCGAGCAGGAGGCGCCTGCCCGGCCTATCCGACATTTGTGGGAGGCTCCGGTGTTTACAGAGCGTACGAGTGTAGGACTCGATGTGCACGCACGATCGATCGTGGCGGCGGCGGTTGACGGCCAAACAAGTGAGCTGCATCAGGCGAGGCTGACGCCCTCATTTGAGCACGTCAGATCATGGCTGGCGACGTTGCCGGGTCCGGTTGCGGTGGCCTACGAAGCCGGTCCGACCGGGTTCGGTCTGTACCGCGACCTGACGGCGGCGGGTATCCGGGGCTCTTCGAAGTTAGCCGGGCACTGCTCAGCAGTGGAATTGCTGGTTGTTGGCCCGCTGGGCGCGGGTGCAGTGG
>NZ_LZTE01000071.1:0-948 GCF_001665925.1 Gordonia sp. 852002-50816_SCH5313054-c | reverse complement strand
TTGAGACCCTCTATCGCTGTGCAGAACGCAGCCGGCCACGTCCCCTCGCCTGGCGACAGCGCTGTTCAGGGCGGCCACGGCCAGGCGGGACTTCATTCTCGAGTCGATCGAGTACCCGACGATCCGGCCCGAGTAGACGTCCTTGATCGCGCACAGGTACAGCTTGCCCTCGGCCGTCCAGTGCTCGGTGATGTCGGTCAGCCACAGCTCGTTGGGGCCGGGCGCGGTGAAGTCTCTCTTGACGAGATCGTCGTGTACAGGCGGGCCGGCCTTGCGGTGCTTGCCGCGGCCTCTCTTGCTGATGGTGCTGGTCCAGCCGCCGGCGGAGCAGATCCGCCACGCCGTCCGCCGGCACATCTTCTCGCCTGCGGCTTCGGCCTCGTCGGCGAGGTAGCGGTAGCCGAACTCCGGGTCTTCGCGGTGGGCGTCGAACAGGGCGTTGGCCCGGTACGCCTCGGCGAGCTCGGCGTCGGTGATCGGGTTCTTGCGCCACCGGTAGTAGGGCTGGCGAGCGATCTTGAGTACCCGACACGCCACCGCGACGGGGATGCCGTCAGCGGCCAGCTCACTCACGAGCGGGTACCACCTTTTCCCGGCAGATTCGCTTGGGACAGGTACGCCGCCGCCCGGCGTAAGACCTCGTTCTCCTGTTCAAGCAGGCGCACACGCCGCTTGGCCTCGCGCAGCTCACGCGATTCGGCCGACGTGGTGCCGGGCTTGATCCCGGCCTCCACGTCGGCCTTGCGGATCCACTTGTTCAGGGTCATCGGGTGGATACCGAAGTCGGCAGCGATCTGTTCGAGAGTCACACCGTCTTCACGGTTCTGGGCGACGCGGACAACGTCGTCGCGGAACTCCTGGGGATAGGGCTTGGGCACAGCTGGCATCCTTCCAGGCCGCCCGGCAGGGCAAGCCAGATCAGATGTCACCTACTCGTGCACCAGCCCC
>NZ_LZTE01000070.1:0-57851 GCF_001665925.1 Gordonia sp. 852002-50816_SCH5313054-c | reverse complement strand
TATGCGATCGTCGGCAGCGTCAGATGTGTATAAGAGACAGCCCCGCCCGCTGATCGAGCGCCCCGCCCGCTGATCGAGCGGAACCCTCGCTGATCGAGCGCCCCACCCGCTGATCGAGCTTGTCGAGATCACCCGCCCGTCGAGATCAGAAGAACGTCCCGGCGAACGGAGCGCGGTCGGTGGCGAACGCCCGTGTCAGCGCGCGCAGCGTGTCATCGGAGTCCGTCCACAGGCGCCCGGCGCTGGCGAACAGCGACGGCTGCACCCCGCCGAGGAACAAGCTCGACAGCACGGAAATATCCATGCGCACAGTCGGTTTCGACGTCGACGGCGCGACGATCGCGCCACCGTTGCGCACCGATACGTCGAAGACCCCCGCCCGCTCACGGTAGCCGTCGGTGACCTCGAGCACGATGTCGAGGTCGGCGGAGTAGGTGCGCGTGCTGAGCGCGGCGGGGACGTCGAGAATCGACACCCACATCTCGTCGGAGCGTCCGGTGGTCGGCGCGGACCGTAGATCGGTGAGTTTCGCGCGCAGCGGGTCGTCGACCGGGATCGACGCCGTCAGCGACGGCACCAGGTCGAGTCCGAGCAGAACCCGCCACAGCTCGGTGTGCGCGTCGTCGGTGATCGCGAAGAGTTCTTCCACCTCGCCGCGGACCTGGCCTGCAGAGCTCTTGTGGATGCGGTAGCTCGCGTAGCCGTCGGGGTGCAGCAGGTAGTGCAGGCCGCTGGCGGCCGGGGGACGTTCCGACGGACGGTCGGCGAGGATCGGAGCCCACCACTGCGGGGTCCGCGCGAGTGCGCCCGGGCGTGTGCGCGCCCAGCGCTCGTGAATGTCCGGGATCGTCGCGGCGACCTGCTGCGGGTTCGCGAAGTAGACCTCGGGGTGGTCGGGGGCCTCTGCCCGCAACGTCGGACGGCCCGGGGTCACCTCGACGGTCTCGGAGAAGCATGCGGGGCCGAACCCGAACCGCTCGTAAATGGTCCCCTCCGACGCCGTGAGGATCGCGAACGCGAAACCCTCACGCTCCCACTGGGTGAACAACTCGGTGATCATCCGACGCAGAATGCCTCGCCGACGATGCGTCGACGCGACCGACACCCAGGACAGACCGGCCGCAGGAACCTGCGTCCCGCCGGGAACCGTCATCTGCATCCGATAGAACATCGACACCCCGACAAGCGGGCGGTCGTCGTGCCAGGAGTCCCGAACGAGTACGACGTCGTCGTCGGCGACCTTCCCGCGGAGATCCGCGCGCTCGTCGTCGGAAATAGGGTTTCGCATCGCGAACGCGCGCGCATCCGTGGTGATGATCTCGTCCCAGTCGGCGTCCGTGGCCCGTCCCAGGTCGAGTGTGCTGCTGCGATTGTCCGGTGATCTCACTCCTCAACCGTGTCACATGGGTGGGCAGGAGAAGCAATTCGGACTGCTTACGGCAGACTGGACCGCGTGTCCGAGCCTGTTTCAGCCCCACCTCTGGCAGTCGACGTCATCGACATCGACGACCCCGACGACCTGCGCGTCGACGACTTCCGCGACCTCAACTCCGTCGACCGCCGCCCCGACCTGCCGACGCTGCCGGGCGGCCGACCGGGCAAGGGGCTCGTGATCGCCGAGGGTGTGCTGGTGGCTCAACGCATGATCGCGTCGCGGTTCACCCCGCACGCCTTTCTGGGCGTCGACAAGCGACTCAACGAGCTGTCCGACGACCTGCGGAACCCCACCCTGTCCGGGGTGCCGTTCTACCGCGCGAGCGCCGAGGTGATGGCCGAGATCGTCGGATTCCATCTCAACAGGGGAGTCCTGGGCGTCGCGCGCAGACCAGCCGCGTTGGAGGTCGACGACGTGCTCGCGACAGCCACGACCATCGCCGTGCTCGAGGGCGTCAACGACCACGAGAACATCGGCAGCATCTTCCGCAACGCAGCGGGCCTCGGCGTCGACGCGGTCCTGTTCGGTGCGGGCTGCGCCGATCCGCTGTATCGACGCTGCGTACGCGTGTCGATGGGCCACGCGCTTCTCGTGCCGCATGCGCGGTTCGACGACTGGCGCGGCGCCCTCGACCTCCTCGCCGATCACGGCTTCACGACGGTCGCGCTCACCCCACGCGAGTCCGCGGTCCCGCTCGCCGACGCGGTCTCGGCCGACAAGGTGGCCGTCCTCGTCGGAGCAGAAGGTCCCGGCCTCAGCGAGACCGCCATCCGCGGCTCCCACGTCGCGGCACGCATTCCGATGAGCAGGGACACGGATTCGCTCAACGTCGCGACTGCTGCGGCAATCGCCTTTTACGAGCGCGTCCGATCAGGGACGATAGACCGGTGAGCCTCGCCGAGTTCGACACCGCCCACGCGTCGACGGCCGGCCTCTATCGCCGCGAACCGACGCCATGGGCGAGCGGACTCTTCGTCGCGACGACGTGCGCGATCTACTGCTCGCTGCTGCTCGTCGGCCTCTACACGCTCGTCGCCGACATCACGCCGTGGTCGGTGGCGGCTCGCTGGATCGGGGTTGCTGTTGCGATGCTCGTCGCGGGAGGACTCGGCTGGACACTGTGGCCACTGCGTGACCGACCCGTCTGGCGGTGGATCGTGTGGGGCTCGCTGATCGGATTTCTCGCAGGCGTCGGCTCATCGATCGCCCTGGCGCTACTGAATCCCTGATCCACCCGGCGAAGACCTACCCGGCGGACCTGCTCGAACTGCCTACTTGTCGGCGCCGAAGCCGAAGTACCGCGCGACGCGGCGCGTCCAGCCCGCCGACTCGTCGACGTACTCGCCGTTGGTGGGGAGTTCTGCTTCGACGCTCCCCGGCTCGCCGTAACTCCCCGGCTCGTCGAAATTCGCTGCCTCGCCGGCGTTCACGGATGGAACCGGCGCCGTGACAGCATCCTCGACGCTCGCTGCTGGTGCATCACGCAGCTCGGACTCGACCACCGGCCGACTCTCCTCTGACCTATCCGCCCCGGTCTCGACCGCTTCGGCGTCGACCACTTCGGCCTCCACCACTTCGGTGTCGACGATCCCGGCGTCCACGACGTCAGCGTCGACCACGGGCTCACCCGGCCCATCGGCGATCGGCGGTGCTGCGATCGGTTCGGCGATCGGGATGCCGACCGCTGGTGTGTTCCCGGGAACCGGGGCGGGCGGAGCGTCGACGGGATGCTGCGCTGCGGCTTCGGCCTGCAGGGCCTGCTCGCGCGCGCTCGCCGCGGCCGCGGTTGCAGCAGCAGTTGCGGCGGCGGCCGTGGCGCTGGCCTCGCGGTAGCGTTCGTCGTCGGCCTCGGTCGGCTCGTAGTCTGCGGGCCTGATGGCGAAGCCGGTGACGGGAATCGTCAGCGGTTCAAGATCGCTCGGCGCGAGGGGTCGGGTGAACCGGAAACCCAACCACTCCCGATTGCCCTGCTCGGCGAGTTGCTGCGGATGGAACGGCAACGCCAGCGGATCGGGTGCCACGCCGGGTGCATACCGCAGCGGATGCTCACCTCCCCAGAAAGGCTTCTCGAAGGGGTACGGCAGGCCGTCGTCCTCAATGATGCTGACGGGGTCGGCGGCAAACGAACGTCGAAGTGTTCCGTCTTCCCACCGCGCGAAAACTCCTGTCGCAGAGTCGGGTTCGGTGTAGAGCAGTACTGCGGCAGCGCTCTCGGGGATCGATGCCGCCGTGCGGATGGTCTCGACGGTGCGCGTCAGCGTCGACGGCTTCGACGTCGCGAACAGCGAACACGACACCACGGTCAGCGGGCCGTAGAAGCCCGCGTACACCTGCGAACTGTCCGAGTCCATCGCCGCGGCGAGGTTGGTGTCGACGGACGGGACGAGAACGCTGTCGCCATAGATGGCCGATGCCAACTTCTTGGCCGCGTCGACGTCGTTGGTGACGCCGGATCGGAGTACGTCGACGGGAGTGTCGGTGTCGATGAACCACAGTGTGACTGCGCGCGCGGACATGGAGGCCGGTGCTCAGCTGTTCCCGTTGCTGCGCACACCGAGCAGCACGTCTTCCCAGGCGGGCACGGCAGGCTTGCGCGACTTACGACGACGATGCTCCGTCGGCTTGTCGTCGGTGCTCGACGTCGAGGTGTCGGAGCTCGTCGGTGCGTCCTGAGTGCCGCGCTCGGAGTCCGTAGGCGGAGCTTCGTCGACGACGGTCGGCTCCTGCGCGGCGTCGTCATCGATGCCGAAGTCGAGGGTGTACGTGTCGTGTTCGACCCGCACCTCGACGTGCCGCGAACGCTGGGCCCCGATCAACGCGTTGGCGTCGAAGGTGACTTCCTCGTGGTCGTCGTCGGCGGGCGTGATCGTCGGCGTGCTCACCGGGATGAGTCGACGTCGCGGTTCGATCGTCTCGGGGTGGATGAGCTCCTCGGCGAGATCGTCGAGCGGAACCGCGGTCCCACCGTGCGAGCCGGGAGAAAAGCGCCAGTGCGCGTGATGCTCGGTGTGCCCGACCTGCCAGTTGACCTGGACAACCCACTGCCCATCGTCGCCCTTCCAGGCGTCCCAGGTCGCTTCGTTGGGGTTCTGGCCATACGCGGCGAGTCCCTCGGTGACCGTGTCGCCGAGCGTTTCGGTCGACGGTCCGTCGTGGCGAACGGGGTGGGCGAGTGCGCCGAGCTCGGTCGCACGCTGACGTTCGAGCAGCACCGGATGAGCGAAGCGCTCGATCTTGTCCTTCGGCACGCCGGCGACGGCCGCGACCTCCTCGACACTCGCGCCCGCACGGATGCGGGATTGGATTTCTCGGGGGCGCAGCGACGATTCCATTTCAATCTCGATCTGTCCGAGGCGGGAGAGGTCACCGCGGGCGGCCGCGCGGAGCCGCTCGTCGGCGTCGAGCTTGAAACGCTCACCGGAGTCGGTGTCCTGGCAGATGACATGCGAGCCGTCGACGTCGACGCCGACGACCCGAAGTTCACGCATCATCTGCTCCTCCTCTGGTGGCCATGAGTGCGGGCATTGTCGTCAGGTTAGACCACAGATCCGCGTGAGACGGTCGGGACACGCGGCAAATCCGCAGGTCGAACCCAAACATGCGGCCCTGCAAGCGCCAGACGCGGCCCGAACTGGCAGACGCGGTCGGTGTACCAACCGCGTCTGCCGACTCGAGCCGCGTCTGTGCGGAAAACGTCAGAGCTTGCCGACGACGTAGTCGATCGCGGCGGTCAGGGTGCTGACATCGTCGGGCTCGATCGCCGGGAACATGCCGATGCGGAGCTGGTTGCGGCCGAGCTTGCGGTACGGCTCGGTGTCGACGATCCCATTGGCGCGCAGCACCTTTGCGACCTGCGCGGCGTCGACGTCGTCGGTGAAGTCGATCGTTCCGACGACCTGGCTGCGCAGCGCGGGGTCGGCGACGAACGGTGTCGCGAACTCGCTGGCCTCGGCCCACGAGTACAGGCGCGAGCTGGAGTCGGCCGTACGCGCGACGCACCAGTCGAGTCCGCCGTTGCCCAGCATCCACTGGATCTGGTTGTCGAAGAGCAACAGCGTGGCGAGTGCGGGCGTGTTGTACGTCTGGTTCTTCGCGCTGTTGTCGACGGCCGTCGGCAGCGACAGGAACTCCGGGCACCAGCGATCGGTGTGGGCGATCTGGTCGACGCGCTCGAGGGCAGCGGGACTCATCACGGCGATCCACAGGCCGCCGTCGGAGGCGAAGCACTTCTGGGGCGCGAAGTAGTAGACGTCGGTGTCGGCGATGTCGACCGGCAGGCCGCCTGCGCCCGATGTTGCGTCGATGGCGATCAGCGCGTCGTCGGAACCCGCGGGACGGACGACGGGCACAGCGACACCGGTCGACGTCTCGTTGTGGGCCCACCCGATGAGGTCGACGCCGCCGAAGTCGTCGACGGTCAGTGCCGCCGGATCAGGTGCGGTTCCCGGATCGGTGGAGATCACGGCGGGGGAGTCGAGGAACGGCGCCTTCTTGGCGACCGTCGCGAACTTGGAGCTGAACTCGCCGTAGGTCAGGTGCAGCGAACGCTGCTTGATCAGGCCGAACGCCGCCGCATCCCAGAACGCAGTGGTGCCGCCGTTGGAGAGCACCACCTCGTAGCCCTCGGGCAGCGAGAACAGGTCGGCGAGACCCGCGCGGATCGAGCCGACGACGTTCTTCACCGGCGCCTGGCGGTGGGAGGTACCCATCACCGACGCTCCGATGTCGACCAGGGACTGCAGTTGCTCGGGGCGCACCTTCGACGGTCCGCAGCCGAACCGGCCGTCGGAGGGCAGCAGCTCTGCGGGGATGGTGATGGATTCGATGGCGACGTCGCTCATGCCCGCAATTCTAGGGATGTGGCGCCGACCACTGCGTTCCGCCCCTCCCCGCGCGCTTACAACCCCGGTTTGACGACGTCGCCCCACCCCTCGACGTCCTCGGGTCGACGCGGCGCGGGACCGGTGTAGAGCGCCGCGGGGCGGACAAGCTTGCCGAGCTGCTTCTGCTCGAGAATGTGTGCGCACCAGCCGGCGGTGCGCCCGC
The DNA here is from genome assembly GCF_001665925.1 of Gordonia sp. 852002-50816_SCH5313054-c. Classification (NCBI taxonomy): domain Bacteria; kingdom Bacillati; phylum Actinomycetota; class Actinomycetes; order Mycobacteriales; family Gordoniaceae; genus Gordonia; species Gordonia sp. 852002-50816_SCH5313054-c. Next base: position 51,370 of record NZ_LZTE01000070.1, on the reverse strand, counting down.
AGGTGAACATCGCCGGCATCATGTGGGGTGGTACCTCGGCGAAGTCGAGGATGACTGCCGCCCAGAATTCGACGTTGGTCTCGATGGCCCGGTCCGGACGTCGCTCGCGCAGTTCGGTCAGCGCGGCCTGCTCGAGTGCGGCGGCCACTTCATAGCGCGGGACGTCGAGTTCCGATGCGGTGCGGCGCAGTACGCGTGCTCGCGGGTCCTCGGCACGGTACACGCGGTGCCCGAAGCCCATCAGCTTCTCTTTGCGGTCGAGGATTCCCCTGACCAAACCTCTTGCGTCACCGGTCTTTTCGACCTCTTCGATCATCGGCAACACCCGCGCCGGCGCGCCGCCGTGTAGCGGTCCCGACATGGCTCCGATGGCTCCCGAGAGTGACGCCGCGACGTCGGCTCCGGTGGACGCGATCACCCGCGCGGTGAAGGTCGACGCGTTGAGTCCATGCTCGGCCGCACTCACCCAGTAGGCGTCGATAGCCGCGATGTGTTTCGGGTCGGGTTCGCCCTTCCACCGCGTCATGAATCGGGCGGTGACCGTCGGGCATTCGTCGATAATCCGTTGCGGCACTGCGGGTTGGTGAATACCGCGTGCCGATTGCGCGACGTACGAGAGCGCCATCACCGACGCGCGCGCGAGGTTGGCGCGTGCGGTGGCGTCGTCGATGTCGAGCAGTGGCTGGTAGCCCCAGATGGGGGCGAGCATGGCCAGCGCGGCCTGTACGTCGACGCGGACATCGCCGGTGTGGATGGGCAGCGGGAATGGTTCGGCGGGCGGCAGTCCGTCGCCGAACCGGCCGTCGACGAGTAGGGCCCACACATCGGCGAAGGTGACGGCGTTCTCGACCAGATCCTCGATGTCGACACCGCGATAGCGCAGGTTACCGCCGTTCTTGTCCGGTTCGGCGATCTCGGTCGTGAAGGCGACGACGCCCTCGAGTCCCGGTACGAAGTCGTCGGGAATGCTGTTCGCCACAGGGGCCACCTCTCTCCACGCAACACCGTGGGAAGTGCGCGGCGCGGGGCTGCGGCGCCACCCCAGCACTCTAGGTCACTCCAGCAGGTGCGGCACAGCGGGACGCCTCACCCATTGGGCGGTGACGGGTCGGGTCGGGGAGTACCGTCGGCGTCGTGGACAACGACCCCATCGACCTGCCCGGTATGCGCGTCGGTTACGGCGGCGGCATCCCACCCAACGTCGGCGATGGCGATCGAGCGGCTGGCGCAGACGGGGTGCGGGACAATCTCGATCCGAGCTGGCTCGACGGTGAGCCGCCGTGGCTCGAACTGTTCACCGTGTGGTTGCGCGAAGCCGTTGCCGCGCGCATTCCCGAACCCAACGCGATGGTGCTCGGAACTGTCGACGTGAACGGACTTCCGGCCACACGGACCGTGCTGTGCAAGGGAGTCGACGCCGGGGGCGTCGTGTTCTTCACCGGGTACGAGTCGGACAAGGGACACGACCTCGCCGCCAACCCTTTTGCCGCCGTGACGTTTCCATGGATCGCATTGGAACGACAGGTTCACTTTCGCGGGCCTGTGACCAAGGTCAGCGACGCCGAGACGCAGGCGTATTGGAACAACCGCCCGCGCGGCTCTCAGTTGTCGGGTTACGCGTCGGAACAGTCACGCGAGATCGGTAGCCGTGCCGAGCTCGAAGCCAAGGCGGCGTCGGTCGCCGAGCAGTTCGGCGGATTCGACGACGGCGACCCTGTACCCGCGCCGTCGAATTGGGGTGGGTACCGAATCGAACCGGTCTTCGTCGAGTTCTGGCAGGGCCGAGCCAACCGACTGCACAACCGGGTGCGGTTGACCATGATCGACGGCTGCTGGCGGGCGGCTCGGTTGCAGCCGTAGAGCTTTCGCCAACGTCACAGGGGCGGGAGCCAAGCGGGCGGTACGACGAGACCCATCTGCCGGTCCACAGGGGACCGTGTTTTCGTGACCAAGTTCTTCGCATGCGTTAAGCTTCGCGGCAGCATGTTCGGGGAGTGGTTGCGACAGTTGGGGAGGGCTGGTTGAGCGAGAGCGATCTCGAGCAGTGGTTTGCCAACCTCCCGCCGTGGCCCACCTCGGGTACGACTCCGATGCACGAACTCGCGCGCGAGTCGTCGAGTGTATTGGTGGCTTCGAAAGTCGCCGGTTCGGATACCGCCTCGTCGGGCGAGGGAACCGGGTCAGCCTCTCCCTCGCAGGAGCTCGACGCCTTCCTCACCTCCCAGGCCGAACGCTTGCGCGAGGACACTCGCCAGAAGCGAGAGAACGCGGCAGGTCCGCGCACCTGGCACAAGAGGCGAGGAACACTCGTCGGCGCGGGGGCAGGGATCCTCGTAATCGCGGTGATCGCAACTGTTCTCGGTGTCGCTCTATCGGGGTCCGACGAACGCGAGTCGACCACTGCGCGGCCGTCGGCAGTCGGTCCGACAGAGAGCACCACTGCGTCCATCACATGCCCTGCGAGCGTGAATGGCGCCGTGACCACGGGAGCTGGTGCGGGAGACCAGAGTTCGGGCCCCAACGTGATCAAGGCGTTCAACTATGCGTATTACGTCGACAAAAGCGCTCAGAAAGCCAAAGCTGTGACGACGCCGAACGCGGTCGCTGCTGTCGATGTCATGCAGAAGTTCATCGACCAACGCGGCGTCGGCACCAGTCACTGCCTCTCGATCACTGATCGCGGGAACAACACCTATGGTGTGACGCTCACCGAGACTCCACCGAATGGCGGGGCGCCGATCGTCTACCAGCAGACCATCAGTACTGTGCAGGCCGGTGGCAAGTACTGGATCACTTCGATCAAGTCTGAAAACTGATTTTCAACGCCACTATTGGGGTTCTCGATCTCAGGTCGAGAAGTAATGAGGGGGACAACGCGACGATGACACGGTCAGCCAAGAACCGGACTCGCGAAGCAGTATTGGACGTACGCCGACCTTCGATGAAGACGGCGGTCACCTCTGCGGTTCTCGTCGCCTCAATCGCGACTGCGTTGGGTGCCGGTTCGGCGGCAGCTGTGGAACAGGGCGGAACGAACCCCAACGATTCCGCGCCGCAGCAGGGTGGCACCGCGCCGACCGATACCGCTCCCCAACAGGGCGGTACGGCTCCGACGCCGGCGCCCGAACCATCCGCGCCGATCAACGTCCCAGGTGCTGGTTCGATCCCGGCCCCGCCCCAAGAAGCTCCTTACCAGCCGTACACCGCTGCCCCGCAGTATGAGGAGTCGGGCTACACCGACCCCGGCTACAGCACGTACTACAGCCCCGTACCCGACGCGCCGCTCCAGGCGCCGAAGCCGGTTGCGCCGGTGCGCCCGATTGCCCCGCCGCCCAACAAGATTCGCGTCGGAAACTTCGTGACCGACATCCCCGACGGGATGTCGGACAAGGACGTCAACTCCATCAACGCGTGGTCGGCCTACGGGGAGGCCAAGATCGCCCAGAACCTGATCTCCCTCGGCGTGCCGAAGGACAAAGCGTCGCGTCAGGCCGCGGCGACGATCATCGGCGTGGCCATCGGTGGTACCGCAGGTGCTGCCGCCGGTGTCATTCCCGGAGCGCTTGTCGGCGTGCTGCCGGGCGCAGCGGTCGGTGCGGGGGTCGGTGCCGGTGTCGGCGCCGTTGCCCTGACTCCGGTTTCGGTGCCCGGCGTGGGAACACTCTCGGGGGGCGCCGTCGGCGCTCTCATCGGCCTCCCGATCGGCATGGCAGGCGGAGCGGCAGCAGGCGCTGTCGGCGGAGCCGCCCTCGGCGCGACGATCGGCGGCACCATTGGTGGCATCGCCGCGTACACGCTCGGCGCAGGCGATCCGGGTGCGCACCCGCAGGAGCCCTGGAAGCTCGACGAGAACGGAAATGCCAAGCAGCCCAAGCACGCCAAGCCTGAGCCGGTCGATCCCAGCATCAACCAGTTCGAGCTGTCGGTTCCTGCTGAGTCGGCCGCCGAACAGGGGCTGCCCGGCGTCGACTACGTGGTCAACTATCGCGGCGATGTCAACGTGAAGGTTGGCAACCAGACCACCACGTGGTCGGCAGAGCAGGCGCAGGCGCCGTACAAGGCTCTCGGACCGCTCGGCGCCCAGCTCGAGCAGCGATTCCGTGAGCTCACCAAGCAGATGACGGGCAGTCTCGACGCACAGGTTCCCGGCTCCGAGGTCAACTGGCCCCAGGAGGCTGTGGGCCGCCACGCGCTGCCCGACGACGCAACGGCATCGGAAGCCGTTGCGGCACAGTCGACTCCGGTGGCAGCGACCGTCGACGCCCCGGCGGACGCGACCAAGACAGACGTATCTCAGTCCGAAGAAGCAGCACCCGCCGTCGCCAAGGTGGGTCGGCACGCAGCAGGCCGCTGATCGACATGTCCGACACCAGCGTGCAGGGAGCAACTCAACAGGCGGCCGCGATGCCACACGCGGTCGTCGTGGTGGGCTCCGCCGGTGGTGTCGGAACGTCGGTGATCTCAGCGCTTCTCGCTGAGTATCGAGCGGCGACGACGCTCGGCGCCGCGTCGTGGTGGATTGACGCATCGGGCAACGACTGCGATATCGAGTTGCGGCTACAGGGACGTGGCGACCCGTCGTTGCTGCGAAGCGAACTCGGTACCGGCCTCCATCTCGCTGCCGAAGGAGCATCGGTGGCCGACACGGTCGAGGAAGTCTGGGGCAACGGGGCCGTGCCGGTCGTCGACGCCGGTGCGCGTCTACTCACATCACTTGCCGATCTCACCGACGACGTATTGGTCGACAAGGTCACGCCGGTGATCGTGCTCGGTGTACGGCCTGATCTCCTCAACCGGGCGCGCCCGTTCTTGTCCGAGTGGCACAAGGCGGGCGTACTCGAACGGTCCGTCGTGGTGATCAACAACCCCGTTCCGCTACCGAATCAGGCGTCGCTCCGGACCCTGCTGATCGACACCGTCGGCGCGAACGTGGCTGCCGTCGTCGGATTCGACTACGAGCCGGTGCTCGGCAGCGGGCTGGCAATGGGCCGTGCTGCGCAGGAGAAGTTCCTCCCGGCGACATGGGTGTCGTTGCAGGCTCTCGCTCAGGCGACCCAGGGCCCAGCCGCCCAGTAGGTAATACGCCAACGGGATTCACTCGCTGGTAGTACGTGTCGCTAAACTGCTTCGGTGCCCCGCCTGCTCGCCGATACGACGCCTCTGCGCAATATCTACTTTCGGCGTCTCTGGGTGGCGAACATCGTCACCGTCATCGGTGCTCAACTGACGATCGTCGCGGTACCGGCCCAGATCTACACCATTACAGGCAGTTCAGCGTATGTGGGACTCACCGGACTCTTCGGTTTGGTGCCGCTCGTCATTTTCGGTCTGTGGGGCGGGGCGCTCGCAGACGTGCTGGATCGTCGAATCTTGTTGATCTGCACCACGATCGGGCTGATCGCGTGCAGTGCGGCATTCTGGGCACAGTCGGCGTTCGGTGTCGGAAATGTCTGGATTATCCTGTCGCTGTTCGCAATTCAGCAGGCATTCTTCGCGGTCAACCAGCCGACGCGTACGGCGGTGCTGCCGAGGCTGCTTCCCGACGAGGAGCTCCCTGCTGCGCTGTCATTGAATATGACGGTCATGCAGGCCGGCGCGATAGCGGGTCCGCTCGTCGGTGGTGCGTTGATCCCGATACTCGGGTATCCGCTCCTCTATCTCCTCGACACCATCTTCCTCGTACCGACGCTCGCGGCGGTCGTGATGTTGCCCGCGCTCCGACCGCTCAGTGGCGACGCGCCCAAGGTTCCAGGGCTGCGCTCGGTCATCGACGGTCTGCGCTATCTCGGGGCGCACAAGATCCTGATGGTGTCGTTCGTGGTCGACCTCATTGCCATGATCTTCGGTATGCCGCGGGCGCTGTTTCCGCAGATGGCTCACGAGAACTTCGGTGGGCCGATCGACGGCGGCTGGGCGTTCGCGCTGTTGTTCGCATCAATCCCTGCCGGTGCCGTGATCGGCGGTGTCTTCTCCGGATGGGTGAGCCGCGTCCAACGGCAGGGCCTGGCCGTCATTGTGTGCGTCATCATTTGGGGAGTCGCGATCGCAGGTGCCGGTATCGCGGTGGGATTTGCACATGGTCGCGCGATGCCGTGGCTCCCGGTTGCCCTGGTGCTGCTGATGATCGGTGGTGCCGCCGACATGGCGTCGGCGGCATTCCGTCAGTCGATCCTGTTGGCCGCGGCCAACGACGACGTGCGCGGTCGACTGCAGGGCGTGTTCATCGTCGTCGTCGCCGGTGGTCCGCGAATCGCCGATGTCGTACATGGCGCGGTGGCGGTGTCGATCGGCGTCGCACTCACCACGACCGGTGGTGGTGTGCTCGTCGTGATCGGCACTGTCCTTGCCGCGCTTGTGGTTCCGGCATTCGTGCGATACCGCATCGGGCGCACCATCACCGAGCGGGCCGAAGGCCAGGGGTGAGCGTCGAGATCGTCGACGATGCCCTGACCAGCGGACCAGAGATTTCGATGCCAAGATGGAGCGCATGACTGTCACCGTCGGGGAATCGCGCAGCGGCTTTCGTGTCCCGCTCATCGACATCACGCCGTATATCGCGGGCGGCAGCGCCGCCGACAAAGCTGTCGTCGCCGCGCAGATCGACGACGCCGCCAGTTCGGTGGGCTTCATGCAGATTGTGGGCCACGAGATTCCATCGGCCGTGATCGACGAGTTCACCGCCGTGCTCGACGATTTCTTCGCTTTACCCCTCGACCAGAAGAAGGCGTATCGCACCCCGCCGGAGATCAATCGTGGGTACGCCCCGCCGAAGTCCGAATCGCTCTCGTTGTCGCTCGGCGTCGAATCAGCGAATCGCATGAACGACTTCTTCGAGGCGTACAACGTCGGCGTCGAAGCCAAGGAGTACCCGGATCTCGAGCTCCCCGACGACCAGTACGCCGACAACACCTGGCCGCAGGTCGACCACTTCGAGGCGGCGGTGTCGACGTACTTTGCCGAGGCTCGACGGGTTGCGCACACGCTGACCAAGATCTTCGCCGACGCACTCGACCTCCCGCCCGATTTCTTCGACGGGTACACCGACCACTCCCTCGACGTGCTGCGCATGAACAACTACGCGCTGCCGCCCGGCGAGGTGGAGCTCGACGGCGAGCTGACGGGCATGGGGGAGCACACCGACTACGGCATCGTCACCGTGCTCTGGGCCGACCAGGTGCGCGGTCTGCAGGTGCTCGACGGCAACGGACAGTGGCACGACGTCGCTCCCGAGGACGGGGCATTGCTGATCAACCTCGGTGATCTCATGGCCCGCTGGACCAATGAGCGCTGGATGTCGACGCTGCATCGGGTCAAGCCGCCGATCGTCGACGGAAGTATTGAACGCCGACGCTCCGCCGCCTACTTTCATGACGGCAACATCGACGCGACGATCTCCACGCTTCCGTCGTGCGTCGGCGCCGGAAGCCGGTACTCGCCGATCACGGTGGGCGAGCACATCGGTGCGAAACTCGCCGGATCACGTGCAGGACAGGCAAATCCGTACGCCAAACGTGAAGCTGCCCGAGTCCAGCGCGCGATGCAGCGGGGACTCGGGCAGCAGTAGATCGCTCACGGCCGGTGCCCGGTGGTCGAGGGCCGCGGTCGGACTCGTCAGGGAACGATCACCCAGCCGCCGAACCCGTAGCCCTGAAGGACTCGTACCGGAGTATTCAGTGCGTACGCACCGATCATCACCTGGACGGCGCCCGAGCCCGTACGCAGTTCGAGCGACTGGGTCTCGCCTGGTTTGCGCCCGAACGTAGCGCGCAAAAACTTCTCCTGCGGAATCAATGAAGCACCGTTGCTGAGCATGATGAGCGAGCTGCACCGCGGATTCCGTGCCGACCCGGCACCGTTGCCTGTGAAGCCGAACGATGTCAGTGTCGCCTTGAGCACGCCGCGCTTGGGAGAGGTCAACGTGACATGGACAGAGCCACGACAGTAGTCATGATCGCCGAAGAAGCCGAAATTGTCTCCGGTGCTTGTGTAGTGGGGCAACGGTCGAGGCGCCGGCGCCGCATCCGCCCCACCTCCGCCGATTCCGATGCCCAGAGCTGCCGACGCTGCGACAGCGACCCCGGCGACAAGCCGACGACTCTTACTGCAGAACTTTGACCCGAAAACGGGCATGTACGCACCTGATCCTTGGGTTTGGGCGTCGTGGACGCATGGGTGATCGTTCATTTGCGCAAACAAATTAGCACGACGTTCCGTGGCTTGGGTCACAGGTTTCGGGGCGGCAGAACTGTAACGAACCGCGCGGCGTCGAGCGCATCGCTGATATAACGGCAGTGAGGGCACGTGTGTCGGGGAGGGTCGGTGGAACGTCGCCGGAGCCGAGGACCTGGGCGTCATGCGGAACCTTTGGGGCGGAAAAGGACGATACGGCAGATGCCACCGCGTCCGAACGTCGAGACGTGCAAAGACCGTGCAGGAGAGCACAATGACCACATCCTCGCAAACCCCTTCGACGATGCGCGCAGCCGTTGTCCATGACTTCACCAAGCCCCTGACAGTCGATTCGATCGACGTTCCGACCCCCACTGGAAACGAAGCGCTGGTGCGCGTCGACTACACCGGCGTCTGCCACACCGATCTCCATGCGGCACATGGTGATTGGCCCGTCAAGCCAGAGCCGCCCTTCGTGCCGGGCCATGAGGGAGTCGGGACCGTCGTTGCCGTAGGCGACGATGTCACCCGTATCAAGGTGGGCGACGTCGTCGGAAATGCGTGGCTGTGGAGTGCCTGCGGCGAATGTGAATGGTGCGAAACCGGTTGGGAGACACTGTGTCCCAACCAGAAGAACGGTGGGTACTCGGTCGACGGTTCGTTCGGCCGCTACATGCTCGTCGACTCACGCTACTGTCCCATCATTCCGTCAGGTGCCGATCTCGCCGCCGTCGGCCCGATCCTGTGCGCGGGCGTCACCGTCTACAAGGGTCTGAAGTGCACCGACACCAAACCCGGTGAGTGGGTGCTGATTTCCGGTATCGGCGGACTCGGGCACATCGCGGTGCAGTATGCGATCGCGATGGGTCGTCGGGTGGCGGCGTTCGACGTCGACGACGAGAAGCTCGAACTCGCCCGCCATCACGGCGCCGAGATCACGGTCAATGCCGCGACGTCTGCCGACCCGGGCGCCGAACTGCAGGAAGCCACGGGTGGTGGCGTTCACGGTGCACTCGTCACCGCGGTCAACAAGCACGCGTTTCCACAGGCGATCAGCGCGCTGCGGCGCGGTGGGACCGTCGTCCTGGTCGGTCTCCCGCCCGATCAGTTCCCGCTCGACATCTTCAGCACGGTGCTGCTCGGGTTGACTGTGCGCGGCTCGATCGTCGGAACCCGCAAGGACATGAGCGAGGCTCTCGACTTCTACGCGCGGGGCAAGATCACGCCCACCTACTCGGTACGCAGTCTGACCGATATCAACGCGGTGTTCGACGAGATGGAGCACGGCAAGATCGAAGGCCGCGTCGTGATGGATATGGCCAAGGACGCCGGCTGATCGGCGTCGTGTGGAACGGCGCCAACCACCGCGCAACGTGTTCGACGGGTTGCGGGCGCACCCATATCGAGAAATGTGTGTCGTATCGGAAGATGTGGGTGCTGCAGCACACAGATCCTTCGATTCGACACACATCTAGCCTGGCCGGGATGCTGGGCGGTGTATACGGGTGGCAGGGTCTGGCTCGAGCCGGGGTGCGTACACAATCGTGACGTGAGCGGGGCGCCGAGGAGATTATTGTCTTGGCGTCGCGCTGACGACCGAGTTGTGTACGCGCGCTGGGGGTGTGGCGACTCAGTGGGCGTCGGGCAAGGTGCCGCACGGGCCCGACGAGCGGTCCCGGGTACGACAGCGAAACCGCGGCCCCGCTGGTCGAGCGGGCGCGAGCGCAGCGAGCACCCGAGTCGAGACCACTGCGCCCGGGGAGTGATCTCGACAGGCTCGATCAGCGGGACGGGGCTCGATTTGCGGGACGGGGCTCGATTTGCGGGATGGGGCGCGATCAGCGGGACAGCGCGGCCCCGAGGGCGTATCGCCAAATGTGTGTCGTATTGAAAGATGTGGGTGCTGCAGCACACAGATCCTTCGATTCGACACACATCTAGCCCGGGCGTCGGGCAAGGTGTCGCGCGGGCCGCGGGTGATCTCGACAGGCTCGATCAGCGGGATGGGGCTCGATCAGCGGGATGGGGCTCGATCAGCGGGATGAGGCTCGATCAGCGGGATGGGGCTCGATCAGCGGGGCGCCCCGCTGGTCGAGCGGGCGCGAGCGCAGCGAGCACCCGAGTCGAGACCACTGCGCGTCGCGACTGTTAGTCGGCCGGGGTGACCCTGCCCGGATAGGTTGAGGTGCGCGCCGCGTGGACGGGGCAGTAGTGCATCGACTTGCCGCGTTCGGATTCCGGCGGCAGGTTGCGCGACGGCGTCTCGACGAGCGGTGCGTCGGCCGGAACCCGTCCGTTCACGCGGTCCCACGCATCGCGGGCACGGGGATGCCGCCACGGGCGGCGGGGTAGCAACCGATGGAACACGAGGTTGTAGGTCTTGCCGAGGAGACGGAACAGCTTCTCGTCCCGGTCGGTCCAGGGCAGTGCCATCATTTCGCGGATCGGTTCGTCGTAGAACCCCGTCGTGAGCCAGATGAAGTTGCGGGCGACTACGGGGGCGATGACGCGACGCCAGAGCGGGGTCGGGATGAACGAGAGATAGGGAGGCGGGGGAAGCGTCGAGATGTCGAGGACTGTGCGCACCGACTCGTGGTCGCGAAGTACATTGCGGCACATGTGGTCCCAGTATTCGAGGAAGTCCTCGTAGGTCTCGGGTACCGGCCGCATACTCACGCCGTACATGGCGTACCAGTTCTTCGATTCTTCGAAGAGCTGTCGCTTCTGGTCTTCGCTCAACCACGGGCCGAACCTCTCGCAGAGGCGCACGTTGCCGTACCAAAACGTGGCGTGCGCCCAGTAGAAGACGTCGGGGTCGAGGGCGTGGTATCGCGAACCGTCGGGCATGGTGCCCTTGATCTCGCGGTGGTAATCGCGCACTTCTTTGCCGGTCTCGAAGCCCCAGTACTCGTCGAAGACGACTCCGCCGATCGGATACAGCGATCGCATGAGGCGTTGCCAGCGTTCGCCGAAGAAGTCGGAGTGATCCCAGACCGCCTGTCCGAGCTTGGGGTGCATGTTCTGAATCGACCCGGCCCAGAGGCCCCGGATCATTCCGGTCCAGGTTCCCCACACCTGCCACGTCAGGGAGTCGGGGCCCAGCGGCGGGTACTCGACATGCGGGTACTCGGCACGACGCGGGGTGTCGGTCGTCGCAGCCTCGCGCTCGACGGCGTCGGGTGTTTCGGGTGACGAGCTCGACGAGTTGACTGTGACGTGCGTCATGAGACGAAACCCTAGGTGCGTCTCACGGTGCTGTCAACGCTGCCCGACCTGATCAACCGGGCTGAAAGAGGACGAGCGTGCCGGCGACGAGTTGCGCCGCGGCCGAGACCGACGTCGCCGACAGGACGCCCACGACCGGGTATCCGCCGGTCACGGGGTGATCGGCGAGGAAGATGACGGGCTCGCCGGCAGGCGGAACCTGCACCGCTCCGTGGGCAACGCCCTCGGAGGGCATCTCGGGAAGGTCGGTGCGGTGTGTCAGGGTCGGCGCGGTGTCGTCATCGCGACGTCGTAGGCGTACCCCGACCCGATTACTCGCGGGCGTGACCTCCCACGTGCCTGCGAAGAGGTCGCCCGGCTCGGAGAGGCGATTCGCGCGTGGGCCGGGAAAAGTGGTGAGTTCAACGACGCCGACCCGCCGGGTGTCTGCCGGGGCATGCAGAGTTGCCGGCCACGTCTGGTCTGCATCCCCGACCCTCAGTTCGTCGCCCTGCGCCAGGGGAGGGGGTCCGGTTCCGGAGAGCGTGTCGGTCGACCGCGATCCGAGTGACGGCTCGACGTCGAATCCACCTCGTGCGGCAACGTAGTTGCGGCAACCCCAGTGCGGCGTGCCGACCTCGACATTCGTCCCGGCGCGGGCAACGACAGCCGAATTGATCCCGACGGCAACACCGTTGACCGAGACCGAAGCATCGGCGCCCGTCACGGCCACGAGTGTGTCTGTGTCGCAACGGAGCACGAGGCCACCGAGTGTGGTTTCGATCGTCGCGGCATCCTCGGAGTTGCCGACGAGGCGATTGGCAAGGGTCATGGCGACTCGATCTGCGGCACCCGACCTCGGCACTCCGAGGTGTTGATAGCCGGGACGCCCGAGATCCTGGATCGTCGCCAACGGCCCGGTGGCGATCACCGTTGCGCGAGTCACGGGTTCCCCGTGTCGTCGTCGGGTCGAGCGGCAGAATCTTCGGAGACACTGGCGTCGACGAACCGGACACGGGTACCGGGTGCGAGGAAGGCCGGCGGGTCGTCGTGTTCGCTCCAGAGGCTGATTCCGGTGCGTCCCAGCAGGTTCCAGCCTCCGGGGCTGTCGCGCGGATACACCGCGCTGTATCCGGCGGCGATCGCCACCGACCCGGCCGGCACGCGGGTACGGGCGTGTGACCGTCGGGCGAGGTTCAGCAGTCCGGTGAGAGCGGCATCGGCGACGTCAGACGCGGGCACCAGATAGCCGAAACCCGGTGCGAAACCCATGAACTGGACGACCCATTCGGTACCCCGATGCGCCGCGATCACCGCGTCGACACTCATGTCGAGTGCACCGGCGACGTCGTCGAGGTCGTCGCCGTCGTAGTGAACGGGTATCTCGACGGGTGAGGGAGTCGAATCCGCAACGTCGGCACCTGCGATCCCGAACCGCAGTGCGCGATGGATGCCGAGGACATCCACACCGCCACCTGTCTTGCCCTGCACCAGAATTGACGACGCACTCGGCACAAGGTCCTCGGTGGCTACGAGGCGACCGTCGGCTATCGCGGCCCGCAACGCGGTCGCCGACTCGAGTACCGCATATGCCGGGTCGTCGGCATCGGCGAAGTCGAGAAGCACCGCATCGGGGCCGGCGGGTAACTCCTGCATACCGATCGAATCTACCGTCGACGGCCACGTCCGGATGGCACACTGGGCGCGTGGCGCGCATGGGAGCAGATCGTTGAGAGAGATCGTCGTGTGCGGTGAGGCCCTCGTCGATGTGGTGTCGACAACGGCTCCGGGCCCCGACCCGTCGCACCTGCCACCGTTGCAGCCGGCACTCGGCGGCGGACCGTTCAACGTCGCGATCACCCTCGGCAGACTCGGTAGTGCCGTCTCGTTCTGCTCTGCGGTCGCCACCGACACCTACGGCGACGCCATAATGGCTGCTCTGAGTGCCGGGGGCGTCGGCACCACACTGGTCCAACGTCGCTCCGAACCCACGTCGCTCGCCCTGGCCACGATCGGTACCGACGGCGCAGCGCACTACTCCTTCTATGTGGAGGGCACCGCCGACCGCCTGGTCACCGAGCCCGGCGACTTCGCCGCGACCGTCTCCGCGGTGTGCTTCGGAACGTTGTCCATGGTCCTCGAACCGGGTGCGAGCGTCTACGAACTGGTGATGCGTCGAGCTCACGACGCCGGGCGTCTCGTTGCACTCGACCCGAATATCCGGCCCTCCGTGATCGACGAACCCGACGTCTACCGTCGACGATTCCTTGACTGGGTACCGATGGTCGACGTCCTCAAACTCTCCGACGAAGACGTGGACTGGCTCGGCGACGGAGCAGACGGCTCGTCGGTCGACGACTGGCTCCGGGAGGGCGCGGGGGCCGTCGTGATCACCCACGGAGCCGACGGAATCTCCGTTCGCACACGCGAATTCACCGTATTGGCACAGGCTCCCGAGACAACCGTCGTCGACACGATCGGGGCGGGCGACAGTGTGCTCGGAGGGTTGCTCCATTTCTTCGACGAGTCGGGCGATTTGTCCGCATCAGCACTGCGGTCGCGCGACGCCGACTATTGGCTACGTGCCGCGGACTACGCGGCACGAGTCGCCGCGGTGACCGTTTCGCGTCCCGGAGCCGACCCTCCGTGGGCGAGCGAGCTCGATGCCCCGTGATCGAGGCGCAGGTCAGACGGTATTCGGCTACGGTTGACCAACGTCAATGCACCCTCCGTGGGCGCGCATGTCGATAACCGACTACGTTTAGTAACGGAGAGTCCGACTCACAGTGCGTCACATGTACCTGTGGGTCTCATACCTGAGTAAAGGGGTTTTGGAGTGTCCGCTGAAACAGCTCCCGCCGACTCGGCATCGGATACCGCCTCGTCGACGTTCATCTACCCCGGTGGGCAGCTCGAGCTTCCCATTCTCAAGGCCACCGCGGGCAGTGATTCGGTTGCGCTGGGCAAGTTCCTCGCAGAAACGAATCTCACGACGTTCGACGGCGGCTTTGTCAACACCGCAGCCTGCAAATCCGCGATCACCTACATCGACGGAGAAGCAGGCATTCTGCGCTACCGGGGTATCCCGATCGACCAACTGGCAGAGAAGTCGACCTTCATCGAGGTCAGCTACCTGCTGATCTACGGCGAATTGCCGACTCCGAGCCAGCTCGAAGAGTTCAACAACAAGATCCAGCGGCACACCCTGCTGCACGAGGATCTCAAGCGATTCTTCGACGGCTTCCCGCGCAACGCACACCCGATGCCGGTGCTGTCGAGCGCAGTCAACGCACTGAGTGCTTACTACCAGGACTCGCTCGATCCCAAGGACCCCGAGCAGGTCGAACTGTCGACGATCCGTCTGCTTGCCAAGCTGCCGACGATCGCCGCCTACGCCTACAAGAAGTCGGCGGGCCAGCCGTTCCTCTACCCCGATAACTCGCTGTCGTTGGTCGAGAACTTCCTGCGCATGACCTTCGGCTTCCCGGCCGAGCCCTACGTGGTCAACCCCGAGGTCGCCAAGGCCCTCGACATGCTGTTCATCCTGCACGCCGACCACGAGCAGAACTGCTCGACGTCGACGGTGCGTTTGGTCGGTTCGTCGCAGGCCAACCTCTTCACGTCGATCTCGGGTGGCATCAACGCTCTGTGGGGTCCGCTGCACGGTGGCGCCAACCAGGCCGTGCTCGAGATGCTCGAAGACATCAAGGCTTCCGGTGGCGACACCAAGGCGTTCATGACCAAGGTCAAGAACAAGGAAGACGGTGTGAAGCTCATGGGCTTCGGACACCGCGTCTACAAGAACTACGATCCGCGCGCAGCGATCGTGAAGAAGACCGCCGACACGATCCTCCAATCGCTCGGCGTCCAGGACGATCTGCTCGACATCGCCAAGGGACTCGAGGAAGTCGCCCTCAACGACGACTACTTCATCTCGCGCAAGCTCTACCCGAACGTCGACTTCTACACCGGCGTCATCTACCGGGCCATGGGCTTCCCGACCCGCATGTTCACGGTGCTCTTCGCACTCGGACGTCTGCCGGGCTGGATCGCGCATTGGCGTGAGATGAACACAGATCCCGCGACCAAGATCGGCCGACCGCGTCAGCTCTACACCGGCTACCCCGAGCGTGACTACGTCACGATGGGCGACCGCTGAGTTCGACGCTTCGACCTGTACACCCCACGACTCAAAGGAGAGTCCCGTGACCAGTACCGAGAAGCCAGAAGTCGAGTTCCAAGAAGGTCCCGCTCCCAGTGAGTTGGTGATCGCAGATATCATCGTCGGCGACGGCGACGAGGCAAAGCCGAGCGACGTCGTGGACGTGCATTACGTCGGCGTCGACTTCGAGTCGGGCGAAGAGTTCGATTCGTCGTGGGACCGTGGTCAGTCGGCCAACTTCCCGCTCGACCGGCTGATCCCCGGCTGGCAGCAGGGAATCCCGGGCATGAAGGTCGGCGGCCGCCGTCGCCTCACCGTGCCACCTGCGCTGGCGTACGGCCCCGAGGGTGCGGGCCACCGGTTGTCCGGACGGACACTGGTCTTCATCATCGACCTGCTGGGTGTGGGCTAGATCGCCTCGCAACGTAACAACGCCGGTGCATCGGATGTCGATGCACCGGCGTTGTGCTGGCTACGGCGTGATCTGCGACTAGGCGATCTCCCGGCGCTAGGCGAAGCGATCGGCGACGGCAATCGCGAGGTTCTGGTCTGCTTCGTGCTCGACCCGCGTCTCGAATCCTCTTCAGGCGAGCGACGACTCGCTTTTCTCTACGACTCGCTCCGCGAACTCGACGCCAAGCTCGACGGCAAGCTCCTCGTCGTGCGTGGACGTCCCGACGAGGAGATCCCACGACTGGTCGACGCCGTCGGAGCGGGTTCGGTACATGTGAGCGAGGATTTCTCGCCGTTCGGGCGGCGTCGAGACGACGCTGTCACCGCAGCACTCGAAAAATCCGGCGCGACATGGCAGCCCGTCGGTTCGCCCTACCTTGTCTCGCCGGGCAGGGTGACGAAGTCCGACGGCACACCGTACAAGGTGTTCACGCCGTTCTTCCGTGCATGGCGCGACCACGGTTGGCGCGCGCCGGCGAAGACCGAAGCGCCGTCGAACATCCTGAATCCCAGCGACATTCACCCCTCCGGCCGAATCAGGATTCCGGCAGCACCCACGACGCTGGACCTGCCTGCCGGTGAAGACGCGGCACTCGAGCGGTGGCGCACCTTTGTCGACGACGACCTGTCGGGCTACGAGTCCGACAGGGACAGGCCAGATCTCGATGCGTCGAGCAGGATGTCGGCGTATCTGAAGTTCGGCAATATCCACCCGCGCACGATGGCCGCCGACCTCGGCAGGTCGCAGTCGGCGCAGGCGTATCTGCGTGAGCTGGCGTTCCGTGACTTCTACGCCGACGTGCTCTACAACTGGCCAAAAAGCCTCTGGCACAACTGGAATGACCAGTTCGACGACATCGCACTCGACACCGGAAAGTCCGCCGAGAAGCACTTCGACGCGTGGTGCGAGGGGCGAACCGGCTTCCCACTCGTCGACGCGGGGATGCGTCAACTGAGCGAAACAGGGTTCATGCACAACCGGGTGCGCATGATCGCCGCGTCGTTCCTGGTGAAAGACCTGCACCTGCCGTGGTGGTGGGGTGCGAAGTGGTTCCTCGACCAGCTCACCGACGGCGACATGGCGTCGAATCAGCACGGTTGGCAGTGGGCCGCAGGCACGGGAACCGATGCGGCACCGTACTTTCGGGTGTTCAACCCGGAGACGCAGGCCAAGAAGTTCGATCCCGACGGCGACTACATTCGATGCTGGATTCCCGAATTCGACACCGACGACTACCCGGAACCGATCGTCGATCACAAAGCCGAACGCGAAGAAGCACTTCGACGTTTCGGTGAGCTCTGAGACGGCGAGATCTGAGACGCCGAAACCCTGGGTGGCGCAAGGCGATCCCCACTCACGAGCGAACCCGCGTTCTTCACGCGCGACAGTAGCGGGAGCAATTCGTACGACGTGATCCCGTCGAGGGGTCCGAGGACATCGGTGACGAAGGAGTACAGCTCGTCGGTGTCGTGCACCATGACACTGGCCGTCAAGTTGGCCGCCCCGGTGACGGCAACCGCGAACGGCACAGCGGGGTGGGCTGCGAGTGCCTCGCCGGTCGCTGTCAGATGTCGGGGGTGCACCGTCAGCCAGATCGCGATCGCGTCGCGCCCCAGCGCGGCAGTGGCGAGATCGACGTCGAAGTAGGCGATGCCCGACCACACGAGGTGCTCGACGCGTCGGGTCACCTTGCCCGGCGTCGAACCCACTGCGCGAGCGAGGTCGGTATACGACGTCCGACCGTCGCGGGTGAGGACATCGATGATCGCTCTGTCGGTGCGATCGATCGTCGTCGATGAGGGCCGACCGCCGTCGGGTCCGCTCGGAATGCGTGTTTCCGCAAGCGAGTTAGCCTCCGTCTGGGTGAGCGCGTCATGCCAGCCCTCCCAATCCGTCGGTGCCCCGCCGACGAACGTGTGCAGCACCGCTGCCGGCCGGACGTCGAGGACCGGTGCCGCCTTGGGGAGCGTTCGGGTGAGGAGTTCCATTCCGCCGTGCGGATCGGCTGCGCGCAGATTGAAGACGATCTCCCAGCCGGCCTCGTAGATGGATACCCACGAGACATCGTCTCGCGCTGCCAAGGCACCGGCGATACCGTCGGCTCCTTCCGGGCGACACCGCACACGCACGACCCATGTCGAGTTTCCGAGGGCACGGGGGTCGGTGGCCATGGTGACGCGCAGGAGACCATCGCGTCGCAGGCGTCGATAGCGTCGGGCGATCGTCTGTTCAGCCACGCCGAGGACGTCGGCGATCTCATGAAACGACGCCCGTGGCGACAGTTGGATTGCGCGAGCGATTCTCGTGTCCAGACCGTCGAGGATGGAGGATTCTGGCGACGTTGTGGCTCCCATGTCATGAAGTTAACGGAATCAGGGTCTCCTGGCGACGCCGAGCGATTGCGGGATCACACTTGGTTCATACCGCCTGAGGTGCGTTGACGCACCGGATTCGGGCGAAATCCTCGAAAGGTACACACTCATGGAACGTAAATGGTGGACGCTTGTCGTCGTCTGCGCAGCGACCTTCATGTTGCTGCTCGACGTCACGATCGTCGTCGTCGCACTTCCCGACATTCAACATGCACTCGGCGCCAGTTTCAGTCAGTTGCAGTGGGTCACCGACGCGTATGCGCTCGCGCTGGCGTCGTTGCTGCTGACATCCGGATCCATCGCCGACAAGTTCGGCAGACGTCGAATCTTCTCGATCGGCTTGGTGATCTTCACACTCGGCTCGCTGCTCTGTGGCGTCGCACAGGACCCAGTCATGCTGATCGTGTCCCGCGCACTGCAGGGCGTCGGCGGCGCGATGCTGTTCTCGACGTCGCTCGCGCTTCTCGCGTCGACGTTCCACGGCCGTGAACGCGGCGTCGCCTTCGGCGCCTGGGGTGCGGTCACCGGTATCTCGACGGCACTCGGCCCCATCCTCGGTGGCGTGCTGACGACCGGCGTGAGCTGGCGTGCGATCTTCCTCGTCAATCTGCCCATCGGTATCGCCGCCCTGTTCGTCACGTGGAAGATGGTCGACGAGTCGCGCTCGCCTCATGCTCGTCGAATCGACTGGCCCGGCGTCGTCACATTCACCGCTGGTCTCGTCGCTCTGGTCTACGGGCTCACCGAGGCCGGGCAGCGCTCGTGGGGTGACAGCCTGGTCGTCGGCTCGTTCATCGTCGCCGCGGTGTTGCTCGTGGCGTTCGTGATCATCGAACTGCGTGTCGACGAGCCGATGTTCGACCTCTCACTGCTGCGGATTCCCACCTTCACCGGCGGTCTGATCGCCGCCTTCGCGATGAACGGCTCGCTGTTCGCGATGCTGCTGTACGTGGTGCTCTACCTGCAGGAAGGGCTCGGCTACTCGGCGCTGCAAACCGGCGTCCGGCTGCTGGTGATGTCGGGCTGCACGATGGTGAGCGCCACGATCGCGGGCCGACTGTCGGAGAAGGTGCCGCTGCGCTGGCTCATCGGACCGGGCCTGCTCATCGTCGGTGTCGGACTGTTCTTGATGGCCGGTCTCGACGAGAACTCGTCGTGGACGCACCTCATCCCCGGCCTGATCATCGCGGGCATCGGCAGCGGCCTGGTCAACCCGCCCCTCGCCGCGACCGCCGTCGGCGTCGTCGACGTGCACCGCTCCGGCATGGCGTCGGGCATCAACACCACCTTCCGCCAGATCGGCATCGCCGTCGGCATCGCGGTCTACGGCACCGCCTTCAGCTCGAAGCTGAGTTCGTCGATGCGCGAGAACCCCGCCGGCGGCAAGCACGCCGCCTACGCCGAGGCCCTCAACGCGCTGTTCTGGATCAGCGGCGCCGTGGCCGTCGTCGGTGGCCTCGCCGCGCTGCTGCTGATCCGCAGCCGCGACTTCGTGCCGCACGGCCCCGCCCCGACCACCGAGGGCGGCGACACGTCGAGCGAGGGCGCCGGGGTGACGGCATCGGCCTGACGCTGCTCTCGACTGGCCCAGCCGGCAGAAACCCGCGGAAGGATTCTTTCCGCGGGTTTCGTGCCTTTGCTCGTGTTGTTTCTCGAGGAGAGGTCAGTCTCTGGGGAAAAGATCTCTTCCCCTACTTTCTGCGCGCCCCTAGCGCGCCATCGAGAGCACTTCGGACCACTTGACGCGGCTGCCGGTGCGCAGGATCGAGCGCTGGTAGATGCGCGCGGCGAACCAGGTCGCGGCGGCGCAGGCCAGGATCATCAGGATCAGCGAGACGACGATCTGCATAGCGTTGGTGTCGCCGGTGGCGATCCGGATCGGCATCAGCACGGCCGAGAACGGCGGAATCCACGTCAGCACTTCGATGAACGTCGACTGCAGCGACTGCACTCCGAAGATCCCCGCGTACATCACGGCCATCGACAGCACGGTGAGCGGCATGATCGTCGAGCCGAGCTCTTCCTGGCGCGAAACCAGTGCTCCCGCAGCGGCATACAGCGTCGCGAAGAACAGGTATCCGAGCAGGAACCACACCAGAACCGCGAAGAACATCCAGATGGCGGTACCGGCGATTGTCAACATCCCGGTGGCAATCCCGGCAATCAGAGCAGTCAGGCCGAGCACCACCACCTGCCCGAGCGCAACGGCACCGATCCCGAGGATCTTGCCCCACATCAGGTGTAGCGGCTTGACCGTCGCCAACAGAAGTTCGACGATCCGCGAAGTCTTCTCCTCGACAACTCCCACGGCAATCATGTTGCCGCCCAGCATGATTGCGGTGATGAGCAGAATCGCACCGACGAGCGCGATCACGATCCGCTGCGCCTTGTCGGGCTTTTCCGGGGTGGTCTGAACAGTGGTGATCGTTGGTGTCGGCAGCGACGCCGCGTCGACACCGCGGGCAGTGAGACCCTGGGCCAACTCGTGCTGCTGGATCGAGCCGCGCAGCACACCCGACAGCGAGTCGGACAGCCCCGTCTTGCTGACGATCGCATACGACTCACCGGAACCCCGCACCACCGCGGCATCGAGATCACCGGATTCGACGCTGCTGCGCGCCTGCGACAGCGCATCCGGACCAGAAGCGATTGATACGACGGTGATCGGCGTGCCGCTGGCCTCGCCCACCTGGCCGATCGTCGTCGACAGGGAACTGTCGCCCGCAACGCCGACACGCTCCGGGTCGGTTCCACCACCGGAGATCGCTTTCCAGACGATCAGGCCGACGACGATCACGAGCATCAACACCACGGTGCTGACCACGAAGGATCGGGTCTTGGCACGTGTGGCGATTTCACGTTGTGCCACAAGGCGAATCGTCTGCAGCGCACTCGCGCCCTGTGAGGCTGTGTTGTCAGTGGAATTGTGGGAGGTCATGCCGTCACCACCTCTCGGAAGAGTTCGGTCAGGTCGGGTGTTGTCCGCGCGAAGCGATGTACCGGTCCGTGTGTCAATGCGCGATTGAGTACTGCCTGGTCGTCGAGCGTCGTCGGGTCGACGCGCAGCCGAGCACCGCCCGGTTGGTATTCGGCTTCCAGCACTCCGGGAAAGCCATCGGCCCAGCGCGTCGTCGAGTCAGGACCGTCGACCTCGAGGATCACGCCTGCACGTGTGCGGAGATCGTCGACGGTGCCGAGCGCACGCATTCTGCCCTTGACGACGATGCCGACGCGATCACACAGTCGCTGCACCAGATCGAGCTGATGCGACGAGAAGATGACCGGAATATCCTCGGCTGCTTTCTCTTTCAGAACGTCGCTCATCACATCGACGGCCACCGGGTCGAGGCCCGAGAACGGCTCGTCGAGCACCAGTACGTCTGGATCGTGGACCAGCGCCGCGGCGAGCTGTACGCGCTGCTGGTTGCCGAGCGAGAGGTCGGCGACGTTGTCGTCGTACCGTTCGTCGACGCCGAGTCGCTGCGTCCAGCGTCGGGCACTCTCGGTGGCCTGGTCGGCACTCATTCCGTGGAGGCGCGCGAGAAACACCAGTTGCTCGCCGACCTTCATCTTGGGATAGAGCCCACGCTCCTCGGGCATGTATCCGATTCGACGCCGCGTGTTGAGATCGATCGGTGCGTCACCGAGCGTCACCCGACCCGAATCCGGTTCGAGCACACCGAGAATGATGCGCATCGTCGTCGACTTGCCTGCGCCGTTGCTACCGACGAAGCCGAAGATCTCTCCTGGGGCGACGGTGAAAGTCATGTCATCGAGTGCGACGACGTCGCCATACCGTTTGGATAGTCCGTCGACGGTGAGGGATTCAGGCATGATCTTCCTCCTGGTAGGTTGCGAAGTCTTCGGGGTCGGCGTCGTCGCTCCACCACGCGGTCAGCATGGTTGGCACGAGGGCGCCGGTCAGCACGAGGCTGATGAGCAAAATGCCGGTGCCGTACACCAGTTGGCCGTGTACCTGCTCTCGGGTGCCCAGGACGATCAGGATGATGTACGGGATGAACATCAGCGAGAAGAGGGCGATGAATCCCACTGATCGGGCCGAGTTACGTTGCGCGAGTTGGATTTCATCGAGCGCGGTGACCGGGGTTTCGGCAATGGAGCCGGTCACGATCCGCAGCAGGTACTGCACGACGAACGCGCCGACGATGGCAATGATGAACGGGATGAAGAACGCGTAGGTGAAGAACGCCACCACCGCGCTGGCCAAGAGCACGACCAGCACCACGATCTCGGCAACGACGATTCGTCGCGCGGCTCGACGATTGCGCCAGCTCATCAGCTTGCCTGCATGACGTTGGTTGAAGCGAACATGGCGTTGACCACGCCACTCGTCGTAGCGACGCCACAGCTCGGGCGTCGCTTCGGCCGGGATGGCCGAGTTGGGATCCCTCATTGTGCTTCCTCCGTGGTGGACGACGGTTGCGGTGAGTGTGTTTCGTCGACGCGGATGGCGCGTCGGGGGTAGAGCTCGGCCGACATCGCCGAGAACTCGGTGCGACTGAACACCGCTTCTACGGGGAGGTCGAAGACTTCGCAGATGCGAAAAGCGAGGTCGAGGCTCGGGTAGTTGTCGCCGCGCTCGAGCGCACCGACGGACTGGACGTTGATGCCGACGAGTGCTGCCAGATCGGCACGCGACATCCTCCGCTCGGCGCGTAGAACTCCGATGCGGTTGTAGATGGGGAGCTTTTCTCCCCGCCGTACTGGACTCACACTACATAGTGTTGGGAAAACACAACAACTTGTCAAGGCTGGGCATCAAGAATCTCCGCGACGTTGCGTGCTGCCTCGCGACCCGCGCGGTTTGCGCCGATCGTCGACGCCGACGGTCCGTAGCCGAGTAATTGGACCCGCGGGTCGTCGGCGACGGTGGTTGCAAGGCGTCCGGTCATGACGATTCCGCCGCCGGGTCCGCGCAGGTGGAGAGGCGATAGATGATCGAGCGCACTTCGGAATCCGGTGTTCCAGAAGATGACGTCGACGTCGAGTTGCTCGCCCGCAGTGACCGCGCTGCTGCTCCCGCCTGCCGACCCGTTCCCGCCTGCCGACCCGTTCCCGCCTGCCCCGCCCGTGCAGTCCCAACACACGCCGGTCTCGGTGATGCGGGTGAACATCGGTCGCCAGTTGTCGAGGATTCCGTCGCGCTGCGCGGCTTCGATGGTCGGTGTCACCGCGAGGCCGGTCACCGACACCACCGACGTCGGCGGTAGGCCGGCACGAACCCGGCGTTCGACGCGGGCCACGGCTTCGCGACCGAGGTCGGGTGAGAAGGGATTCGAATCGAAGCGCGGTTCGGTGCGCGAGCACCAGAATGTCTGCACGCCGGGAGCGCGTCGAGCGATCTCGATCAGTAGCTGAACTGCCGAGATGCCTGCGCCGACGACCAACACGCGCTGACCGGCGAACTCCTCGGGTCCGGTGTAGTCGTGCGTGTGCAGTTGCCTGCCGCGAAAGTCCGCGGCTCCTGGAATGTGAGGGATGAACGGCCTTTCCCACGTTCCGGTGGCGTTGATGAGTGTGCGTGCGGAGATCTCACGCCCGCGGAGTCGGCCACCGAGCGTGACCCGAAATCCGTCGCCGTCTCGTTCGACGGAACGTACGTCGACCGGTCGACGTACCCGCAGCCCAAACCTGTTCTCGTACTTCGCGAAGTACTCGGGAACGACGGACGACGCTGGGAACTCGCCGCGGTCGATGCCCACCGCCTCAGCAAGCCCGTATCCCGGAAGATCGTGCACACGGTTGGTGCCCGACAACGTCAGCGTGGGCCATCGGAACTGCCATGCGCCGCCGGGACGCGGGGAGTGGTCGAGCAACTGGTAGCGGTCACCGAGGCCGAAGCGTTGCAGAAAGTACGCCGCCGACAGTCCTGCCTGCCCGCCACCGATGACGAGGACATCGCTGGACGCGTCGGGCTCCTGCGCGACGGATTCGTGCACATCGGGGCTTGTGGACGCGGGCGACAGCGACGGACTCGACACCTCTCCAGTGTGCCCGCCGGAAAATGGCGGGGCTGGGTAGTCTCTCCTGCATGATCCACTCGCATGCAGAAGGTTCGGTGACGACGATCGAGCTCGATCGCCAGGACAAGCGCAACGCACTCAATGAGGACATGGTCGACGGACTCGGGAAGGCTTTCGCCGATGCCGTCGACGCGGGCGCCAGGGCCATCGTGGTCACCGGCCGCGGCAGCGTATTCAGTGCGGGCGCCGACCTGTCCGGTCCCGTCTACGACCCGGCGTTCCTCGAAAAGCTCATCGCCACACTGCGCGAGATCGAGTCGGTGCCCGTCCCGGTGATCGCGGCACTCAACGGTTCGGCACTCGGCGCAGGCCTGCAACTGGCGATGGCGGCCGACCTTCGGGTGATGGCCCCCGACGCTCTTGCCGGTATTCCCGCAGCGAAAATCGGTGTCGCCGTTGACGAGTGGACAATTCGACGACTCGTCTCACTGGTGGGTGCAGGCCAGGCGCGCGGCATGCTGATCGGCTGCGATCCGTTGTCGGCCGAACGCGCTCACGCTCTCGGATTCGCCAATCGCATCGGCGATCTCACCGACGCCCAGCATTGGGCGTCGACCATCGCCGATCTCGCCCCCCTGACGCTGCAGCATTACAAGTTGGTACTCAACGGCGACGGTGCGCGCGACGACGCACCCGCCGATCGTCAGGCCGCGATGCGTCGCGCGTGGGAAAGCGAAGACGTGGTCGAGGGGCGTGCCGCTCGCTCCGAGAAGAGAAAGCCTGAATTCACGGGAAAGTAGATCGGACAACGTGTTTCGTCGTCGGCGGTGCGTCTACGGGCGCATCGTCGAACAACCGTGGCCGTGATGCCTAGTTTTCCTGCGTGAAACATTCCGAGTAACTCGCCGAAACATGGCGTTCGTACGTTTGGCCGATCTGTAACTCGGATCACGCAGGAGGGGCCGATGGCCACCGATAAGCATCACGAACACGTCGGCGAGGTGGCCGACGAGGTCGGCGAGATAGAAAACGCCGAACACAGCATCATCGCGACGGGTGCGCAGGCTGCTGCCATGCGCGAGACCCTCGAGGACTACACACTTCGTTTTGCGCCCCGCAGCTACCGCAAGTGGGGACCGGGCGTCGTCGCCGTCTCCGCTCTCGGTGGCATCGCCTACCTTGCCGACTTCGCGATCGGCGCGAACATCGGTATTGCCAACGGCACCGGAAATGCCTTGTGGGGCATCCTGTTCTTCTCGGTCGTCATCGTGATCACGGGCTATCCGCTCGCGTTCTACGCTGCTCGATACAACATCGACCTCGACCTCATCACGCGCGGAAGCGGTTTCGGTTACTACGGCTCGGTGCTGACCAACGTCATCTTCGCGTCGTTCACCTTCATCTTCTTCGCCCTCGAGGGCTCGATCATGGCGCAGGGTCTCGAACTCGGTCTACACATACCGCTGTGGATCGGCTACCTGGTCTCGTCGTTGTTGGTCATCCCGTTGGTTATCTACGGCATGAACACACTCGCCAAACTGCAGGTGTGGACCACGCCGCTGTGGCTGGTCATGATGGTCCTCCCGTTCATCTACCTGGTGATCAAGCACCCGTCGGCCATCGGTGACTTCTTCGCGTTCAGCGGTGTCGACGGCGACGGCAACCCAGCGGGCAAGGGTGTCAGCTTCGCAGGCACGATGCTCGCGGCCGGTGTCTGTTTGTCCCTGATCGCACAGATCGCAGAGCAGGTCGACTACCTGCGCTTCATGCCGCCCCGTACGCCTGAGAACAAGCGGAAGTGGTGGTCGGCAACCCTTATCGCCGGACCGGGGTGGGTGTTCTTCGGCGCCATCAAGCAGATCGTCGGTCTCTTCCTCGCCGTGTACCTGATCGGGATCAGCGTCGACAACGCGGGCATTGCGAACCAGCCCGTCCACCAGTTCGTCGAGATCTACCAGGACTTCCTGCCGCACTGGCTCGCTCTGACCCTCGCCGTGATCCTCGTGGTCATCAGCCAGGTGAAGATCAACGTCACCAACGCCTACTCGGGCTCGCTGGCGTGGACCAACGCTTTCACACGTGTCACCAAGACCTACCCCGGACGCCTGGTGTTCCTGTTCTTCAACGTGATCATCGCGATCGTGCTGATGGAAGCCAATATGTTCAGCTTCCTGAACAACCTGCTGAACTTCTACGCGAACTGCGGTATCGCGTGGATCGCCGTCGTCGCGTCGGACATCGTGATCAACAAGTACATCTTGGGCATCTCGCCGAAGCAGCCGGAGTTCCGTCGCGGCATGATCTACAGCGTCAACCCGGTCGGATTCTGCTCGCTCCTGATCTCGGCGGGTGCGTCGATCCTGGTGTACTTCCACGTCTTTGGCGATGCCATCCAGCCGTACTCGCCGCTGGTGGCGCTCGTACTCGCCATCGTCCTGCCGCCCATTTTCGCGATCGCAACGAAGGGCAAGTACTACCTGCGTCGCGTCGACGACGGTATCGATATCCCGATGTACGACGAGCACGGCAACCCCACCGACGTGAAGTTGCTGTGCTGCGTCACCAAGATCGAGTTCGAGCGACCCGACATGATCGCCTCGGCGGTGCCCGGTCCGAATGGCGAGAAGCAATACATCAGCTCGCTTGCACTCTCCTGTGACAAGACCGGTGAGCATGTCCTGCCCGCGCAGGACGTGATGTCGATGACCTCCGACATCCCTGCTGCGACAACCGAAGCGGCGACGGCTACACCTAGCTCGTCCTCGGAGGCGCCGAAGGAGGACGCATAGCCTCACGGGCAAGAATTGCACGACGTCGGGTTCGCTTCGGGTCGGGTTCGCTTCAGCGATGGAGCGGACCCGACGTCGTGTGTAGTGGAGCAGCCGAAGCGGCATGACGATCCGCGATCAACTGTGCGGCGATCGAGACGGCGACCTCGGCAGGCGTGTGTCCCCCGAGGTCGAGTCCGAGCGGCGATCGTAGACGACTCAATTGTGCTGCGGTGACGCCGGATTCGACGAGGCGATCGTTGCGATCGGCAACCGTCCGACGGGAGCCGAGTGCACCGACGAACCCCGCGGCGGAGTAGGCGAGCGCAACGCGAAGAGTCGGGACGTCGAACTTCGGGTCATGGGTCATCACGCAAATCGCGCTTGTGGCATCGACTGTGCCGGAACGTATCTCGGACTCGAGGTAGCGGTGCGGCCAGTCGACGACGACCTCGTCGGCGTCGGGAAAGCGTGCGCGGGTGGCGAATACGGGCCGCGCGTCGACGACGGTCACCCGATAGCCGAGCGAGCGTCCGATGCTGCTCGTGGCACGCACGAAGTCGTTGGCACCCACCAGGATCAACCGCGGGGGAGGGGCGAAGGTGTGTACGAACGTGCGCGGACGGTCGGCACCCGACTCCGCAGGCTCGTCGCAGTCGTCGACGCCGATGATGCCGCTGCGCCCCGACGCGAGGAGATCGGCGACGTCGCGGCCGAGTCGACGCCATGGTTCGCTCGTCGACGTCGTGATGTGCCACTCGGGGGAGTCACTCAGCGTGGTTGCCCAGGCGACTCGACGGTCCGCCGCGAGATGTCCGGCGAGGTCGTCCAACGCGCGTCGATGACCGGAGTCGACGCGCTCGACGAAGACCTCCAGAGATCCACCGCAGGTCAGGCCGACTTCGATGCCGTCGGGATCCGCAATACCGAAGTGCTCGACGACGGCACAACCGTCGTCGAGCACGGTCATGCAGGTGTGGACGAGCGCTGATTCGACGCAGCCACCCGAGACCGACCCGATGACCTCGCCGTCGGCCGTGACAGCCATTGCAGCGCCGACGCCGCGCGGGGTCGGGCCGCTCGTGCCGATGATGCGAGCGATGGCGACCGGCCCACGACCGAGGCGATCGATCACCACTGGCAGAACATCACGCATTGATCCAGTGTCGGCTCCGTGGCGTGGTTGCGCCACTCGGCGTCACCGTGTCAGCGCGGCGCGACGTGCGTCATGACGTCACGCACCATCGACTCCGTGATGGCGCCGAGAGCGCTGTCGTCGGCAGTCGACAGGTAGACCAGGGTGATCGCGATGATGTTGGCGATGAACACGGGAGCAATGCGAGCGACCGGTGTGAGCCAATCGATCTGCGCCTGCTCGCCCGCCGCGGCCAGCCCTTGTGCCGCAAGCGCATAGAGATGCTCGTACATCTGCTTGCCCGCCGGCTGCAATTCGGGATGGTTGTGCGCGTAGATGCCGAGCGAGATGGTCGCCTGGAGCCGCCCGGGGTCGGCTTTGAGCATCATGTAGAACGCGTCGAGTTGCTCGACCATCTTGGTACGCATCGCTTCGACGCCGACCGCCGATGATTCGCCCACCGGCAGCAGCGACTGGAGCATGAGTGAAACATCCTCGGGCACAGCCTTTTCCATCACTGCCCAGAGCAGTGCGGTGCGGCTTTCGAATGCGTAGTGGAAGCTCGCGAGTGGCATTCCGGCATGCGCACAGATGCGCCGCGTGGTCGCGCCTTCGACGCCGTGATCGGCAATCACGCGATACGCGGATTCGACGAGCGCTGTGCGCCTGTCATCGACGGACATCCGAGCCAACGGACCGCTCACTCCCCAGTTGAAACGGATAGGTGTCGGAAGCGTATCAGGGTCGATGTCGCCACGAGAACGATTGTCCACCGATGCGACTCGACGCGCGTCCGATTGATCGTGGTGCAGAAGCGATAGTGTGGCGGAATGGTCGCAAGGAGTTCTCGCAGGACACCGAATTCCCCACAAGACAGGGAACCCCGCTCATGATCAGTCGTCTCGCCGACGTCGGGGTGCGAGTGGCCGATTCGGCAACCGGCGCATTGTCGGCAGCGGGACTGCCCGCGGCCCGCGCGCTCGGCGCCGACCGCGACGCGATCCGGCCGTACGTCGAATCGTCGGAGTATCTCGTCGACGGCGCGTTCGTCAATCCCGAACCATCGGCACCCGGAGTGACTCCCGACTTCCAGGTTGCCCTCGACATGGCCCGCGGCCCCGGCAGGCCGAGCCGACCGGTCCTCGTCACCGTGCCGCAATTCGACGCAGAGCCCGGCAAGCTCACCGTCACCTGGCTCGGGCACGCGTCGGCACTTGTAGAACTCGACGGCACCCGCATCCTCACTGACCCGGTGTTCAGCCAGCGGTGCTCCCCGTGGCAGCAGGTGGGGCCGGCCCGACTGCATCCGGTGCCCGTCACCGTTGCCGACCTCCCGCAGATCGACGTCGTGTTGCTCAGTCACGATCACTATGACCACCTCGACATGGACACGGTCGTCGCCTTGGCAGACGCATCGCCCGAGGCGGTGTTCATCGCGCCCGTCGGTGTCGCTGCGCACCTCGTGAGCTGGGGAATCCCCGCTGACCGCATCCGGCAGGCCGACGTCTGGCAGAGCGTCTCGGTCACGTGCGGAGCGACCTCACTCGAGTTCTTCTGCGGACCGGCCCGCCACTTCTCCGGGCGCGGACTCACCCGCAACCTCACACAGTGGGCGAGTTGGGCCGTGGTGGGACCCGAGCACCGATTCTTCTTCTCCGGCGACACCGGCTACAGCGAGCGGTTCGAAGAACTCGGTGCACGACACGGACCGTTCGACCTGACGCTCATCGCCGTCGGCGCATACGACCCGTCGTGGCCGGAGGTGCACGTCGACCCGGAGGAAGCCGTCGCGATACATCGGATGCTGTCGGGCGAAGCGGGCTCCGACTCGGTGTTCCTGCCCATTCACTGGGGAACGTTCAGTCTCGCGAGGCATGCATGGGCCGATCCCATCACACGTCTGCTGCCCGCAGCCGAGCGAAACAACACGTCCGTCGTCGTGCCGCAGCCCGGCGGCACCATCGACATCACCGCGCGTATCGGGACCGGGCTGCGCACACCCACGTGGTGGGAGACCTCGGCGTGAGCGAGCAGAGCACTGCGGCCCCCGAGCGGGGCCTCACGGCCGACGAGGTCGCACAGCGCGTCGCCGACGGCAAGGTCAACGACATGCCCGACCGCTCGGGGCGCTCGGTCGGCGACATCATCAAGGCCAACGTCTTCACCCGGATCAACGCGATCCTCGGGGTGCTGTTCGCGATCGTGGTCTTCACCGGCTCGCTCATCAACGGGCTGTTCGGTCTGCTGATCATCGCCAACAGCGGTATCGGCATCATCCAGGAGATCCGCGCCAAGAAGACCCTCGACAAACTCGCCATCGTCGGACAGGCCAAACCGCGTGTGCGACGCGACGGCGAGGTCACCGAGATCCCACCGAACGAGGTGGTGCTCGACGACATCATCGAGATCGGTGCGGGCGACCAGATCGTCGTCGACGGTGAGGTCGTCGAGTCGTATGTCCTCGACGTCGACGAGTCGCTCCTGACCGGCGAGGCCGATCCCATCGACAAATCCGCCGGAGACAAGGTGCTGTCCGGCAGCTTCGCGGTGTCCGGGGCGGGCGCCTACCGCGCGACAAAGGTGGGCGCCGACGCGTATGCCGCGCAGTTGGCCTCCGAGGCGTCGAAGTTCACGCTCGTGTCGTCGGAGCTGCGGTCGGGCATCAATCAGATCCTGCGGGTCATCACCTGGCTGTTGATTCCCGCCGGGCTGCTGACCATCGTCAACCAGCTTTTCATCAGCAACAACGGTCTTCGCGCATCGCTGCTCGGCATGGTCGCGGCGCTCGTTCCGATGGTCCCCGAAGGCCTCGTCCTGATGATGTCGATCGCATTCGCGGTCGGCGTCATTCGTCTCGGGCAGCGGCAATGTCTGGTCAACGAACTACCAGCGATCGAAGGCCTCGCACGCGTCAACATCGTGTGCGCCGACAAGACCGGCACACTCACCGAGAACGGCATGCGCGTCTCGGAGCTGCGGATCATCGGTGATGACGGAAAAGTTGACGACGGAAAAGTTGACGACGGAACGGCCGAGGACGGCAGCGGGGCAGGCGCGTCGTCGGATCGTCGAACGCAGGCAGAGCAGGCACTGGCCGCGCTGGCGAAGAACGATCGCAGTCCCAACGCGAGCATGCAGGCCGTCGGCGAGGTGTACGACGACGCGCCCGACTGGACGACGTCGGCCGTCGAACCGTTCACCTCCGCCAAGAAGTGGAGCGGCATGTCGTTCGTCGATGCCGACGGCAACGACGCGGGCAACTGGGTCCTCGGAGCCCCCGATGTGCTGCTTGACGACGACTCCGAACCGGCACGCGTCGCAAGCGATCTCGGGGCACAGGGCCTACGCATCCTGCTCCTGGCACGGCTCGACGTCGCTGTCGACACCGAGCCGGACGCGGGATCGGCGACGCCCGGGCACCTGACCCCCGTCGCGCTCGTGGTGCTCGAGCAGCGGGTCCGTTCGGATGCTCGTCCCACCCTCGACTACTTCGAGGAGCAGGACGTTGCCGTCAAGATCATCTCCGGCGACAACGCCCGCTCGGTGGGCGCAGTCGCCGAGTCGCTTGGCCTCGGCTCACCCGACACCTCCGTCGATGCGCGCGACTTGCCGACCGAGCCCAACCAACTCGCGCACGCCGTCGAAGACGGCGTCACGTTCGGGCGTGTACGGCCCGACCAGAAGCGTGCGATAGTGCGCGCATTGCAGTCCGATGGCAACAACGTCGCCATGACCGGAGACGGCGTCAACGACGTGCTCGCGCTCAAGGACGCAGACATCGGCGTCGCGATGGGGTCGGGAAGTTCTGCCGCTCGATCGGTGGCCCAGATCGTGTTGTTGGACAACAAGTTCGCGACGCTGCCCTATGTCGTCGGTGAGGGTCGTCGGGTTATCGGCAACATCGAGCGTGTCTCCAACCTGTTCCTCACCAAGACCGTCTACGCGGTGCTGCTGGCGCTGTTCGTGGGTATCGCAGGGCTCGGAGCGAAGCTGTTCGGCACACCGTCGATCAGCTATCCGTTCCAGCCGATCCACGTGACGATCGCCGCCTGGTTCACCATTGGTATTCCGGCTTTCATCCTGTCGCTCGCACCCAACAACGAGCGGGCCCGCCCCGGATTCGTGCGGCGCGTGCTGACGCAGGCGGTGCCCAACGGAATCATTGTCGGGCTCTGCGCATTCGTCACCTATCTGATCGTCAATCCGGGAGGGTCGGGCAACTCGCTGGGCGGCGACTCGGTGGAGCTGTCGCCACATCAGACACAAGCCGCGACAGCAACTCTGATCACGCTGATCGCCATCGCGGTATACGTCCTGGCTGTTGTCGCGCGCCCGTACACGTGGTGGAAGGTGCTGCTGATCGCGGTGTCCGCGGGCGCATACGTGCTGATCTTCTCGTGGCCGTTCACCCAGCACATGTTCAAACTCGACTCGTCGAACTGGCAGATGAACTCGGTTGCATTTATTTCAGCGGCCGTCGGCATCGTGGCCGTCGAGATCATGTCGCGGATCGGGCCGCGCATCATCGCTCGTCACGAGCGTGAACGTGACGACGCTGAGCAGACGAGCCTTCGGGCCGAGAACGCGCGGGCGGCTCAGTCCTGATTTCTGGTCCATTGGTCCGTGGTTCCGACCCGCCGATGGACATAGACTCGACTGCACGCGACGCTGCTCCCGCGGCGTCGACGTCGACCCAATCACCGAGTGTGACCAGGAGCAGACCATGGATCTCAAAGGACTCGTCGACAAGGCGAAGGAAGCACTCCGGGGCAACCCGAGTCTGATCGACAAGGGTGGCGACGCCATCGACAAGGCCACCGGCGGCAAGTACGCCGACCAGGTCGACAAGGCACAGGACGCGGCACGCAAGGCTGTCGGTGCGGAAGACACGCCCGCTGAGCAGAAGCCTGCCGAACAGCAGCCGGCGCAGCAGCCCGCAGCCGAGCAGAAGCCCGCCGGGGATCAGCAGCCACCGGCCAACGGCTGAGCGAGTTCGAACCGCGTTGCGGTTGCTGTGGGGTGCGGAATCCGCGCCTCTCGGCAACCGCAACTGTTGTCTAGTCGGCCCGCGGGTGGCGACGGTACGCCGACACCGTCGGATCGTCGGTGATCCAGTAGCGCCACGCAACGTCGGCGTTGCGTCGAACTCCGACACGGGGCCCGGAGCTGATCGGCACGGAATTGATAGGCCCAGCGCCGGCGGGGTGGGAGTCGATCTCGTCGGGTGCGATGAATCGGACCTCTCGCGAGCGTGGAGCGTCGAGATCGACGCCGAGATCGTCCATCGTGATACCCAGCGACTTGGCCAGATTTCCCGGCCCGCGGGCCAGGCGCGTCGGTGCGAGGTGTTCCCCGCGTCTCCGGAGCGCAACGTCGAGGCCGTCGACGACCTCGCCCGCACGCAGCAGTACCGCCGACGCTTCGCCGTCGGGTCCGGTGACGACGTTGGCGCAGAAGTGACCGTGGATGCGGTACACATACAGCCTCGACGGCGGTCCGTACATGATCTCCGAACGGGGCGTCCGCGTGTACGCGTGCGAGGCCGGATCGAGCGGGCCCGCATACGCCTCGACCTCGGTGATCCGGATGGTCACATCGTGCCCGCGCAGAAATCGGCCCAGCATCGAACGTGCGGCAGTGGTGACGCTAGGCTGACGAACCATGGCTAAGACGAGCAGCTCCATCGAGGTCGATCTTTCTCCGGAAGATACCTGGTCAGCAGCGTCGGATCTCAGTCGGTACTCGGAGTGGCTGCTTCTGCACGACGGTTGGCGTTCACCGATACCCGGCCCCGGCGAACTCGAAAAGGGCACGAAGGTCTCGTCTGTCGTCAAGGTCAAAGGCACACGTATCCGGTTCGACTGGGTCGTTGAGACGTACGACCCGACGAGCCAGGTCCGTCTCAAGGGCAACGGCAAGGGTGGGATCAAGGCGAAACTCGATCTCGCCATATCGCCCACGGAGACCGGCTCGTCAGTAGTCTTCACTCTTGATCTGGGTGGGCTACCGCTGATCGGCCCCGCGGGGAAGGCCGCGGCAATGGCCGTCTCGGGCGACCTGAACAAGTCGCTGGACACCTTCGCCGAGGTCTTTGCGTAGGACTCTCCGGAGTCGACCGCAGACATACTTCTCGGCGCGCGCAGCGCCGATGACACCAGGGGGACGCACGACAATGGGGCGGCACTTTTCCGACTCCGATTCCGACGGCCAGGAGGTCGAGGGTCAGGGGTTTAGCGGTCAGGGGCCCGGGAGCAACCGGGGTGATCAGCGTCGCGAACCCGGCGCGCCCGACCGTGGCACCGGGTTCCCCAATGACCCGACCCGTCCCGGCGCGCGTCCGACGCCGCCGCGACGGACCCCACCTCCTCCCGGTCCCCGGCAACAGACTCCTCCTCGGCAACAGACTCCCGACCACCAAGCTCCTCGGCCCCAGACGTCGCGCCCCCAAGCCGCGCAGCCCCAGGCCCCGCAGGGCCAGCCCCCGCAGCGCCGGGCGCCTCAAGGCCAGGCGCCCACGCCCGCGCAGCAGCGTCGACCGGACGGGTCGTCGAATACCGGGTCGTCCACAACTGCGGCGCCGAAGACACCGTCTTCGACGGCCCGACCCGCTTCGGGTCGCCAGGCTGCGCAGCCCGCCTCGGGTCGCCAGGCTGCGGCGGCCGGGGTGGCGGCGTCGAGCGGCCAGACGTCACCGCGTGGAAGCAGATCGACACGCAAGGGTGGCTCGGGCGACGGTTTCGGATTCGAGCACCGTGAGGCGCGCAGCGGTCGTCGAGGGATGTGGTTGTGGAGCGCGGCCGCTCTGCTGCTGGTCGTCGCGATCGTCGGTGGCATAGCGATCTGGAAGTCCGGAATCGTCGGAGGCTGTGGCGACCGCACGTCGGTCAGCGTCGCGGCCGATCCGGCGATCCGAGATGCGGTCGCCGACGCCACGTCGAAGATGTCGTCGGATTCCTGCTACGACTACACCGTCACAGCGGTCGCAGGCGCAGACGTGCCGGGCCTGCTGACCAGCGGTGACAAAGCTCCAGATCTGTGGGTGCCCGATTCGTCGCAACAGGCGAGGCGGGTGACGACGCAGGTGCGTCGCCAATTCGACACCGTCTCACCGTCAATCGCCGCCACACCCGTCGTGGTGGCGGGTACGCAGGTCGGAAAGCTGTCGAACTGGGTCGACGTGATGAAGCTCGACGGTCTGCGCGCGGGCAACCCGATCGACACCAGCACCGGGGATGCGCCGATCGTCGGAGCGCTCGCCGAGGTCGACGCGGGCAAGCTCACCAACGACGACCTGACCGAAGCGATGACCGTGCTCGCGGTCCAGCAGAACAACGCTCGTCTGGTCAACGACAACGAGGGCACGCGGCTCAATCTGGCCAACACGTCGACGACGCCGGTGGTCACCACCGAGCAGCAGCTCACCTTGTTCACGCGAACGCATCCCGGTTCGAAGCTCAAGTCGTCGATCCCCGAGGACGGCACAGTGATGCTCGACTATCCGCTCGTCAATACCGCGCCGGAGTCGCGCGCGGAGACGGCGACGGCAGCGGGCAAAGACCTCTCCACCGCGCTGACTTCTGGCGACGGCGCGTCGTCGATCACCGACGCGGGATTCCGAAAGCCCGGTGACACAGAGGGTTTGACGGTATTAAAGCTCAGCGATCCGTCGCAGGTCGACAGGGCTCTACGGCAATGGCAGGTTCTCGGCGTGCCGATTCGCTCACTTGTCGTCGAGGACACTTCGGGGTCTATGGCCGAAAGCGACGGCGGCGAGACGCGCGCGCAGTTGACCATCGACGCGTCGCTGACCGGTTTGAAGCTGTTCCCGAACAACACCGAGATCGGTATGTGGTCGTTCGGTGTCAACAAGGGCGGGCAGGGGCAGGACTGGAAGGAACTGTCACCGATTCGTCGACTCGACGCTCCGGCGTCGGGTGGTGGCACGCACCTGGACGAGCTCACGGCAGCGGTGAAGGCGGGACTCGCGCCGTCGGAGCTGGGTGGTGGAACCGGACTCTACGACACCACTTTGGCAGCGTTCAAGAACGTCCAGGACAGCTACGACCCGAAATATTCCAACAGCGTCATCATCCTCACCGATGGCCGGAACGAGGACGCGAACAGCATCAGTCTCAGGCAGCTGCTTTCGCAGCTCAAGCAGCTCGAGGATCCGGCGCGGCCCGTGCTCGTGCTCACCATCGGGATCTCCGACGACGCCGACACCGATGCTCTGAAGCAGATCGCCGAGGCAACCGGCGGGTCGTCGTACGTGGCGAAAAACGCAAGCGACATCCAGACGGTGTTCGTCGACGCGATCCGTGCTCGGGTGCAGGCGGCCGGCCGCTGACGTTGGTCAGCTCGGCAATGCTGACAGGTCGCGGGCGACGTCGCGGAGCACGTGTAGCACTCGCTCGACGATCGGAGCGTCGGCGGTGACCAGACGTGCCGCGGCAAGATCGACGGGGTCGGCGTCGGGGGTCATCGGTAGGTAGCGGACCCCCGCGATTCCGAGCGCGGCGGTCGGCTCGGGCACGACGGCGACCCCGAGACCCGCCGCGACAAGCGTCACGAGCGTCGAGGTCTCCTGCACCTCGTGTCGGATCTGCGGGACGAATCCGGCAGCCGCACACAGGGTGGCCAGTTGGGTGTGCATCACCGAACGTCCTTGTCCCGCATGGGAGATGAAGTCATCGTCGTGCAAATCTGCGAGGGCAACGTGGTGCTGGTGTGCCCTGTGGTGACTGTCGGGAAGCGCCGCCAGCAATCGGTCGCGCCGCACGGGCGTGACGACGACCTCGGGTGCCGTGATCGGTGGACGCAGCAGGGCGAGATCGATGTCGCCCGCCAACAGCGCCGCGATCTGTGCGGGTGCGAGCATCTCGCCGCGCACACTGACGTCGACGTCGGGGAGCTCTTCGCGGAGGGCCCGGACGAAGCGGGGGAGCAGCGAGTAGGTCGCCGATCCGACGCACCCGATGGCGAGGCGGCCCTGTGTGCCCTCTGCGATCCGCTTGGCGTGCGTTCCGGCATGGTCGACGGCGTCGAGGATTGCGACGGTGCGTTCGAGATAAGCCTGACCCGCGGGCGTGAGTTCCACGGTGCGGGTGGTGCGGATGAGGAGTGGGAACCCGAGTTCGTTCTCGAGCTGGCGAATCTGTTGCGACAGCGGTGGTTGCGCGATGTGCAGTCGTTCGGCAGCACGTCCGAAATGCAGTTCCTCCGCGACAGCGCGGAAGTAGCGAAGGTGGCGCAGCTCCATCAGGCGTCTCCTCGATATTGATACTTCTGACATCTTAGTCGATCCCAAATGAATACTTCTCAATATTGCTCGCAGTTCCTAGTGTTGAAACCATGGACGCCCCCACAGATGTCGTGATCTGCTCGCCGCTGCGCACCCCGGTCGGACGAATGGGAGGTGTCTTCGCGTCGCTGTCGGTTGCCGACCTCGC
Source organism: Gordonia sp. 852002-50816_SCH5313054-c (assembly GCF_001665925.1). Lineage (NCBI taxonomy): Bacteria > Bacillati > Actinomycetota > Actinomycetes > Mycobacteriales > Gordoniaceae > Gordonia > Gordonia sp. 852002-50816_SCH5313054-c. The sequence goes on along the minus strand of NZ_LZTE01000070.1, from coordinate 13,673 downwards.
GACCGGCTTGCTGCGCGAACTGACGACGAGGACAAGTCTGGGTGAGGGCGACTTCGACGACGTGATCCTCGGGCAGGGGTACTCCAATGGCGAGGCGCCGGCGCTGGGCAGGATCGCCGCGCTCGACGCAGGGCTCGGGGTCGGGGTACCGGGTATGCAGGTCGACCGCCGCTGCGGCTCGGGACTGCAGGCGATCCTCAACGGTGCGGCGCAGGTCGCGACCGGAGGAGCGAACCTGGTGATCGCCGGTGGTGCGGAATCCATGTCGAACGTCGAGCACTATGCGCTCGGACTACGCACCGGTGTGCGCGCGGGCGGCGTCGAACTGATGGACCGGCTCGAACGCGGGCGTCTGACAGCGGGAGGCGAGTCGCATCCGGTGCCCGGCGGGATGATCGAGACCGCTGAGAACCTGCGTCGTGAGTACCGAATCGGACGCGACGAGCAGGACGAGTTGGCGGTCCGGTCGCATCACCGTGCGGTCGCCGCACAGCGGGAGGGACGATTCGACGACGAACTCGTTGCCGTCACCGTGCCCGGTCGACGCGGCAAGCCGGACTCGGTGATCGATATTGACGAACATCCCCGCGCCGACGCGAGCGTGGAATCGCTTGCGGGACTGCGCCCTGTGCGCCAACGCATCGACTCTGAGTCCACGGTCACCGCAGGCAACGCATCGGGTCAGAACGACGGCGCCGCGATGTGCATCGTCACGACACGGGCCGAAGCGGAACGTCGAGGTCTCGATCCGATGCTCACCCTGCGGTCGTGGGCGGTCAGCGGATGTGCCCCGGAGACAATGGGTCTCGGGCCCGTCGGTGCCACCGCGGCAGCACTCGGCCGCGCCGACCTCACCCTCGACGACATCGACCTCATCGAACTGAACGAGGCCTTCGCCGCCCAGGTACTCGCAGTGCTCGCTGAGTGGAAGGTCGACGCCGAGGATGATCGCCTGAACCCCAACGGATCCGGCATCTCGCTCGGACATCGCATCGGTGCAACGGGAGGTCGCATCCTTGCCACTGCTGCGTACGAGGCGCGGCGTCGTGATGCCCGGTACGTTCTCGAGACGATGTGCATCGGTGGCGGACAGGGGATCGCGGCGATCTTCGAGGCAACCCGATGAGCGCCGTCGAGGTCAGTGCGCACGTCACGGGCCGAACCGATGCGCCGGTCGTCGTGCTGTCGAATTCGCTTGGCTCCACACATCGAATGTGGGACGCGCAGCTCTCGGCCCTCGAGCAACGCTTCCAGGTGGTGCGCTACGACACACGCGGACATGGTGATTCGCCGGTCCCTACGGGTCCGTACACGATCGACGATCTCGCCGACGACCTCGTCGGTGTGCTCGATCGATTCGACATCGCCTCGGCCCACGTCGTCGGACTCTCCCTCGGCGGCTTGACCGCGATGCGGGTGGCGATTCGCAATCCCGAGCGGGTCGATGCTCTTGCACTCCTGTGCACCGCAGCATGTTTCGCGCCTGCGCAACCTTGGCTTGATCGTGCGGCGACCGTGCGTGCCGACGGTACAGGTGCGATCGCCGATACGATTCTCATGCGCTGGTTCACCGCGGAATACCTTGCCGACGAACGTAATACGGACACGGTCGCGTGGCATCGAGCGATGATCGCAGGCACCTCGGCGGAGGGTTACGCAGCCTGCTGCGAGGCGCTCGCCACCGCGGATGTGCGCGCCGACCTCGGAGCAATCAAGGCGTCGACGCTCGCGATCGCAGGCGCTGATGATCCCGCGACGCCGCCCGATCGTCTCGCCGAGATCGTCGACGCGGTGCCCGACGGACGACTGGAAGTCGTCGGACACGCGGCCCACCTCGCCAATGCGCAACAGCCACAAGAGATCACACCCCTCCTTCTCGACCATCTGGAGCACTCATGACCAACATCGATTCGCCTGCACGGCACAGCAAAGTGGCCGACTCAGCCGCCAGCGCCGTCGCCGACATCCCCGACGGCGCAAGCCTCGCCGTCGGAGGTTTCGGACTCTCGGGCATTCCCAAGTTCCTCATCGACGCCCTGCTCGCGCAGGGAGCGAGTGGGCTGACCATCGTCTCCAACAACTGCGGCGTCGACGGTGCGGGTCTCGGCCTGCTGCTCGAAGCGCGGCGCATCGACAAGGTGATCGCGTCGTACATCGGCGAGAACAAGGAGTTCGGTCGCCAGTTCCTCGCGGGCGAGGTGACCGTCGAACTTACACCGCAGGGCACTCTCGCCGAGCGAATGCGGGCCGGCGGCAGCGGAATCGGCGCCTTCTACACGCCGACCGGGGTGGGAACTCCCGTCGAGGAGGGCGGTCTGCCGTGGCGATACAACTCCGACGGCTCGGTCGCACTCGCGTCGGCTCCGAAGGAGGTGCGAACATTCCACGGGCGGCAGATGGTGCTCGAGGAATCGATCGACACCGACTACGCGTTGATCCGCGCGGCCGTCGTCGACACCGCGGGCAACTGTTGCTTTCACGCAGCCGCACGGAATTTCAATCCGCCCGCCGCGATGGCCGGACGCATCACGATTGTCGAGGCAGAGCGCGTCGTCGAAGTCGGTGAACTCGACCCCGACGAGGTGCACCTGCCCGGAATCTTCGTGCAGCGCGTCGTCGAATTGACGCCGCAGCAGGCCGAAGACAAGGGAATCGAACATCGGACAACCCGGCCGCATCCTGTGGCAGTCGGCGCAGCAGAGGTGGCATCATGACCTGGACCCGTAACGAAATGGCCGCGCGCGCAGCACAAGAGCTGCGACCCGGCGACTACGTCAACCTCGGCATCGGACTTCCGACGCTGATTCCCGACCAGATGCCCGACGACTCGGGGATCACCCTGCATGCCGAGAACGGCATCCTCGGCGTCGGCCCGTTTCCCTACGACGAGGACGTCGATCCGGATCTGATCAACGCGGGCAAACAGACCGTGTCGACGCTGCCCGGCGCGTCGTTCTTCGATTCGGCGACCAGCTTCGCAATGATCCGCGGCGGGCACGTCGACGTCGCCGTACTCGGCGGCATGCAGGTCGCGATGAACGGCGACCTTGCCAACTGGATGGTCCCCGGAGCGATGGTCAAGGGCATCGGCGGCGCGATGGATCTCGTCAACGGCGCGGGTCAGGTCATTGTGCTCATGGAGCACGTCACCAAGAAGGGCGACCCGAAGCTCGTCGCCGCATGTTCGCTACCGCTGACCGGGCGCTCCGTGGTGAGCCGGGTCATCACCGATCTCGGCGTATTCGACGTCGCGGCAGAGGGTTTCGACGTCGTCGAGCTCGCGCCCGGCGTCGAATTCTCCGACGTCGAAGCGAAGACCGGCGCGCCGCTGCGGGCCTTGGCGTCGGCTTAGGTCGGCGGGTTCGGGGTTCGGGGCCCGCGCACTCTTCCGTGTATTTTGCGCTGTCCCGCTTCTATGACCGATTACGCATAGGGCTGTCGCAGCCCTGACCCACGTTCTGATTGATCGATGGCATCGATCAATCACATGAATATGAGTCCTTGTCTTGTATGGATCGGGCTTCTACCGTGGATCTCGAAAGTGGTGGCAGTCACATGGCGCCAGGGGAGTGACTTAGAATTCGCTCCTTCCGAGTAGTCGGCGCGAGAGGAGTGGTGACATGGAGCTACGACACCTGCGGTACTTCGTGGCCGTCGCCGACACGTGTCACTTCGGGCAGGCCGCTGCCACGCTGCACGTCGCGCAGCCCGCGCTGTCGTACGCGATCAGGCAACTCGAAGCAGAGCTCGACGTCACGTTGATGACCAGAACGACTCGCCAGGTCTCACTCACTCCGGCAGGCATCTACCTGCAGGCGGAGGCCAGGCGCATCCTCGGTGACGTCGACGGATGCGTCGACGAGGTACGACGTATCGCCGCCGGACGCAGTGGGTTGGTGCGACTCGGACTGACCGGCATCGGGGCCTTCTCGCATCTGCCCAGGATCGCCCGCGCCGTCAAACAACAGCTCCCGGGCGTCGAGCTCGCGATCTCCGCGGACATGCTGACTCCGACACAGCGCGACGCGCTGGTCGCCTGCGAGATCGACCTCGGACTACTGCGACCGCCGGTGGCCGGTGACGGCATCGAGGTACGCACCATCGACGTCGAGCCGTTGGTCCTCGCCGTGTCCAGTGATCACCGGTTTGCATCCGAACCTGTTGTGGCGCTGCAAGATCTGCGCACCGAACCATTCGTGATGTACGACAGTCGTGACTCTGCGGTCAACGACGCCGTGTTGCGGGCTTGCAGGAGTGCGGATTTCGTTCCGCAGCGGTCGCACGAGGCGTCGGGAACGCCCGTCCTGCTCGCGCTGGTTGCCGCGGGACTCGGCGTCGCGGTACTTCCCGGCTCGGTGCGTGCACTGCAGTCGGCAGGCGTCGTCATCCGCGAACTGGCCGACGCCGGCTCCATCGAAGTAGCGCTCGCATGGCGCACGGATGACACCAATCCACTCGTCGCGACCGTGTCCGAGGTGATTGCGGACGCATTCGGCTTGGCCGAGGCGTTGCCGAGTCCCGAACCCTTTACACAAGGACCACACTCATGAAAATCACTGAGATCGAAGCGATTCCGTTCGCGATCCCGTACACCAAACCACTGCGCTTCGCCTCCGGTGAGGTCCACGCGGCCGAGCACGTACTCGTGCGGGTCCACACCGACGAGGGCATCGTCGGCGTCGCAGAGGCGCCGCCACGACCGTTCACCTACGGCGAGACGCAGGACGGCATCGTCGCAGTCATCGACAAGGTATTTGCCCCGCAGCTCGTTGGTCTGACAGTGCTCGAACGCGAGGTCATCGGCGAACGGCTCGCACGCACCGTCGGCAATCCGACCGCGAAGTCGGCGATCGACATGGCCGTCTGGGACGCACTCGGCAAGATCCTCGGCTACCCGGTCGCCGACCTGCTCGGCGGTTACACCGACCGCATGCGCGTCAGTCACATGCTCGGATTCGACGAACCGTCGGTCATGGTCGCCGAGGCCGCGCGCATGCGAGACACATACGGCATCAACACGTTCAAGGTGAAGGTCGGGCGGCGGCCGGCGTCGCTCGACACCGCGGTGGTCCGCGCACTACGGGAGAGCTTCGGCGAGTCCATCGATCTCTACGTCGACGGCAATCGGGGGTGGTCGGCGTCGGAGTCGATGCGCGCCATGACCGAGATGGCCGACCTCGGCCTGCTCTTTGCCGAAGAGCTCTGTCCTGCAGACGATGTGCAGGGTCGGCGCTGGCTCGTCGAACGTCTCGACGTCCCCTTCATCGCCGACGAATCGGTCCCCGAACCCGCGGACATCACGCGCGAGGTGCTGGGTGGTTCGGCCACGGCGATCAGCATCAAAACGGCCCGAACGGGTTTCACCAGATCGAGGCGGGCGCACCACCTCGCAGAAGGCCTCGGCCTCGAGGTGGTGATGGGCAATCAGATCGACGGACAGCTCGGCACCGCATGCACTCTCGCGTTCGGAACGGCCTTCGAGCTGACGTCGCGGCAGGCCGGTGAGCTCTCGAACTTCCTCGACATGAGCGACGACCTACTCGCCGAGCCGCTGCAGATCTCCGACGGCCTGCTGCATCGCTCCGAAGCGCCGGGTATCGGTGTCGAGATCGATCCCGAAAAACTCACCCACTACCGACTCGACCACTGAGAGAAGACCACCGATGCTCTTCCACGTACGTATGGACGTCAACATTCCCCACGACCTCGCTCCCGATGTCCGGGCCGAGACCGTCGAGCGCGAGAAGGCGTATTCGCAAGAGCTGCAACGCAAAGGCGCATGGCCACATATCTGGCGGATCGTCGGCGAGTACTCCAACTTCTCGATATTCGACGTCGCCGACAACGACGAACTGCACTCCATCCTGTCCGGACTTCCGCTGTTTCCGTACATGACGATCCACGTGACGCCCCTCGCCACCCACCCATCAGATATCGCCGCGGGCTGACCGACCCGCCCGCGGCGCAGCCCCTGGTCACGCAGCACGCAGCACGCAGCCCAAAGTAACAAGGAGTATCCATCATGACGAACACCATCGACGCCAGCTTCAACGAAGAGGTCACCGCGAAGGCCGCCGAATCGGGCGCCAATGCCTCGGCGCGCTTCCGTGAACGCATGGCCACCAGCGGATCTCGCGCAGGCGTCGTCGACACCGAACGGGTCAACTACCTGGCGAGCAAGGCGGTGAAGGCACTCAACGACATCGTCCTCGACGACCGAGTCACCTACGAGGAGTACAACGCACTGAAGGCGTGGCTGATCAGGGTGGGTGAGGACGGCGAATGGCCGCTGTTCCTCGACGTCTGGCTCGAGCACTCGGTCGAAGAGGTTGCCAACGAGCATCGCGAGGGCAGCAAGGGCACCATCGAGGGACCGTACTACATCGAGGGCTCGCCCGAATTGTCATGGAACGGAACCATTCCCATGCGCGACGACGAGCCGGGCACGCCGATGGTGTTCTCCGGACAGGTGCGCGCTGTCGACGGCACACCGCTCTCGGGCGCCAAGCTCGAGCTCTGGCACGCAGACGATCTCGGCTTCTACTCGCAGTTCGCGCCGGGACTGCCGGAGTGGAATCTCCGCGGCACCTGGATCGCCGACGACGAGGGGCACTTCGAGATTCACAGCCTGCAGCCCGCGCCCTATCAGATCCCCACAGACGGTGCATGCGGTCAGCTCATCGAGGCGGCGGGATGGCACGCCTGGCGACCCGCGCATCTGCACTTCAAGGTGAGCGCGCCGGGCTACGAGCTGATCACCACGCAGCTCTACTTCCCAGGTGATCCGCACAACGACGACGACATCGCCTCGGCCGTGAAGCCTGAACTGATGCTCGACCCGCAGCCGGTCGACGGCGGCGTCGCCGTGACGTACGACTTCGTCCTCGATCCCGAGGCCTGAGTCCAGCTTTCAGATCGGGCGTCCGCGTCGTCGGACGCCCGATCGACGACCAGGGAAGGTCGATCATGTTGGTAGCACCGACAACACTCGTCGCCGGTACAACGTCGGACGACCTGGCGCGGGTTCGCGGTCAGGCGTCGTCGTGGCGTTCGCCCGAGATCGCCATCGCAGACCGGGATCTCACCGATTCGGCGCTGAGCGACCTCATCGCGACGGCTGATTCCCTTGGCGAGGACTCGTTCTCGCGTGCCGTCGGCGCGATCGTGTCATCGCGGGTAGGCGACTTCGCGCCGATCCCGCACCTCGACGCCGCCGTCGAGATCTTCCGGACCTTCCTACGACACGAGATGATCGACGGCTGGCTCTACGTCCGCGAGTCCGACGGTTACCTTCATCCGTATCTCGTCATGGACATCACGCTCGAGCATGGTGACCGAACACATGGTCCGCGAATCAAATTCACGATGGAAGCAGACAACGCCACCGTGAAACGGCCCTCACGCAAGCCGCGCGTTCTCTACTTCGAAGACACCGAAGTCGTCGGAAAGACACCCGCGGATGTGCTGCTGGCCGGGGGTGCTTACAAGGAGAGCGACGACCTCAAGGTCGAGTACCAGGCGCGCCGTGACCGCTACCAGCACATCATCGACACCGGTTTCGGACAGCAATACACGTTCAGCGGCAAAGTGATTCGTACCGACGACTATCGCTCACCCAACTCGCGGAACAATCGCAAGGTGGTGCACGACGTCGCACCCGACGAGATCGCACCGCTACGCATGGTCGCCGCGTCGGTACTCTACGACAGCAACCGTTACGGCGGAGACGATTTCGGTCCTGTGCCGGTCACCACGGCCGTGCGGGTATTCGATCTCGGCGCGCAGGACTTCCTCGACGTCAACACCGCCGACCTCGCCGAGTATGTCTACGAGACGCACCTGCAGGACAAACTCGTTCTGCCCGACGATCAACGCGAGCTGCTGAACATCCTCACAACAGACATTTCGGTGTTCACCGGCGACATCATCGGCGGGAAATCGGCCGGTAACGTCATCCTCGCAAAGGGAAGGCCAGGCGTCGGCAAGACACTCACCGCCGAGGTCTATGCCGAGGTCACCGGACGTCCGCTGTACTCGATCCACTCCGGATCACTGGGCATCACAGCCGAATTGGTACGCAAGAACCTCGAAGTGATCTTCGATCGGGCCAAGCGGTGGGACGCGGTCCTCCTGCTGGACGAAGCCGATGTGTTCGTGATGGAGCGCGGACTCGACCTCGCGCAGAATGCCATCGTCGCCGAATTCCTGCGCACCCTGGAGTATTTCGACGGCTTGCTGTTCCTCACCACCAACCGTATCGACGGTGTCGACGAAGCGATCCTCGCCCGCTGTGCGGCGATCATCTCCTACGCGCCGCCCGGACCGAAGGACGCCCGACAGGTCTGGCAGATCCTGGCTGCGGGCAACGACGTCATTCTGGGAGAGGACCTGCTCGACGACCTCGTGGGCGGGTTCCCCGACATCACGCCGCGCGATATCAAGATGCTCCTGCGGCTCGCTCTGCGTATGGCGCGGCATCGTGACGTCGAACTCGACGCATCGGTGTTCGCGAGCAGCGCGGTGTTCCGAGGGCTGACGTACGTGCCGCGTCCGGAGAGATGACCGGTCGATGGGGGCTGCGTAGCCTGGGGGAATGGAGTTCAGGTACGACGTCGAGATCGTGACATTCGTCGTCTCACCTGCGCACGCCTACTTCGGGCGACCGAAGGACGGTCCGGCCGCAGACGTGCCGACCGAGACCCCGTCGAGCGTTGAGATCGTCGCCGACAAGGGGATTCGTGGCGACAGGTTCTTCGGTGTGCGCGCTCATACCGAAGCGGCCGTGACGTTCTTGGCGCTCGAGGCGTGGGAGGCGGCGGCCGGCGACGTCGACCCGGTTGTCGCCCGACGCAACGTGGTGGTGCGGGGCCTCGAACTCGACCCGTTGCGCGGGCGGGAGTTCAGTGTCGACACCGGCGACGGTCCTGTGTGGTTCCGTGGCGGACGTCCGGCGCACCCGTGCGCGTGGATGGACACGATGGCCGGTGAGGGCGCTCGTAAGGCGCTGATCGGTCGCGGCGGCCTGCGGGCGCAGCCGCTGACCTCGGGGACGCTGCGCATGGGCCGGGCGGCGATCGTCACCGACATCGAACTCGACGCCGCCCGCGCCGCCGCGCAGGTCAAGCGCGCGCAGCCGCTGGGGTGAGCCCCGCTGGTCGAGCGGGCCCCACCGCTGGTCGAGCGGGCGCGAGCGTAGCGAGCACCCGAGTCGAGACCACTGCCCCCGCTGGTCGAGCGGGCGTGAGCGGAGCGAGCACACGAGTCGAGACCACTTTGGCTGGCGGGTGATCTCGACAAGCTCGATCAGCGGGTAGAGCTCGATCAGCGAAAACGGCTCGATCATCGGGAGGCCCCCCGCTGGTCGAGCGGGCGCGAGCGGAGCGAGCACCCGAGTCGAGACCACTCTGGCTGGCGGGTGATCTCGACAGGCTCGATCAGCGGGTAGAGCTCGATCGGCGGGAAAGGCTCGATCAGCGGAGGGCCCCCCTCAACCCGACACCAGCGCGCGCAGGAAGAAGCCCAGGTTGCCGGGCTTCTCGGCGAGGCGTCGGACGAAGTAGCCGTACCACTCGTGGCCGTAGGGGATGTAGACGCGGACGGCGTGGCCGGCGGCGGCCAGGCGCTGTTGCTCGTCGGAGCGGATGCCGTAGAGCATCTGGTGTTCCCAGCTGTGCGGCTCCCGGCCGAACTCGATCGCCATCAGCTCGGCCGCTTCGATCATCGTCGGATCATGGCTGGCGACCATCGGATATCCGGTGCCCTTCATCAGGATTCGCAGACATCTCAGATACGCCTCGTCTATCAGTGAGCGCTCGGGATAGGCGACCGACGCGGGCTCGGAGTAGGCGCCCTTGCACAACCGGATGCGAGCGCCGGATGCCGCGAACTCTCGACAGTCGTCCTCGGTGCGACGCAGGTATGCCTGCAAAACTGTTCCCAATTCAGGGTATTCGCCCCGCAGAGTCCTGACGATGTCGAGTCGTTCGTCGACAGTGCCGTGGTCCTCGGCGTCGACCGTGACCAAGACGCCTGCCGCGGCAGCGGCACCACAGATGGTGTGCGCGTTCTCCTCGGCAATTTTTCGACCATGCCGCGGCAGACACTGGCCCAGCGCGGTGAGCTTCAACGACACTTCCAGAGCCCCTGGCGGCGCCTCGAACTGCGACATCCCCTGCAGGAGACTCAGATACGCCGCGACCGTCGCCGACGCTTGAGTCTCGTCGGTGGTGTCCTCGCCGAGGTGGTCGATGGTCACCGACAGTCCGCTGCCGAGTGCGTCGGCGATGGCCACGAGCACCTCGGCTTCCGACTCGCCCGCCACAAAGCGGTCGACGACGCGCTCGGTGACCGGAAGTCGCTGCGACGTCTGCTTGATGCGTTGGCTACCCGCCGCGCGTGTGATCGCCGGGCGCAGAACCGAATCGAAGAGTGCGCTCATGTCATGTCACCTCAGTCCTTCTCGGTGGCATCAGTTGCCATGTGCGGGTAGGCCGAATCTTTCGGCGGTACAAAGGTTTCCTTGATGGTCCGCGTCGACGTCCAGCGCATTAGGTTCGCTTTCGAGCCGGCCTTGTCGTTGGTGCCCGACGCACGTGCCCCACCGAACGGCTGCTGGCCGACGACGGCGCCGGTCGGTTTGTCGTTGATGTAGAAGTTGCCCGCCGCATTACGCAGCAGATTCGACGCCGTCGACACAGCGGTGAGGTCGGTGGCGATGATCGAGCCGGTCAGCGCGTACCGCGCAGTGGAATCGACCATGCGCAGCGTCGATTCGAAGTCGGCGTCGTCGTAGACATGAAGCGACAAGATGGGTCCGAAGTACTCGGTGGAGAAGGCTTCGTCGGTCGGGTCGTCGCCGAGCAGCACCGTCGGCCGGACGAAGTAGCCCTCGGTGTCGTCGCACTGCCCGCCGACCGCGACGGTCATCGACGCGACCGTCTTTGCACGGTCGATCGCAGCGACCTGCTTGTCGAAGGCGCGACGGTCGATCACCGCGCCGCCGAAGTTGGACAGGTCCCGTACATCGCCGTAGGTCAATTCGGCTGCCTCGCTGAGGAAGTCGTCGCCCATGCGATCCCACACCGAGCGCGCGATGTACGCGCGCGATGCAGCCGAGCACTTCTGCCCCTGATACTCGAAGGCGCCGCGAATCAGGGCGGTGCGCAACACATCCGGGTCCGCTGACGAATGCGCGACGATGAAGTCCTTGCCGCCCGTCTCGCCGACGATGCGCGGGTAGTTGCGATAGTCGTTGATGCGGTTGCCGACTTCGCGCCACAGATGCTGGAAGGTTGAGGTCGAGCCGGTGAAGTGGATGCCCGCGAGATTCTCGTCGGCGAGCGCGACGTCGGACATCGCCCGTCCGTCGCCGTTCACCAGATTGATGACGCCGGCCGGGAGTCCGGCTTCTTCGAGGAGCCTCATGGTGATGTGCGCGGCGTACGCCTGTGTCGGAGAGGGCTTCCACACCACGGTGTTGCCCATCAGCATGGGTGCGGTCGGGAGATTGCCTGCGATGGCGGTGAAGTTGAATGGTGTGATGGCGTAGACGAATCCGTCGAGCGGTCGGTGATCGAGGCGATTCCAGACGCCCGGCGACGACATCGGCTGCTCGGCGAGGATCTCTCGCGCGAACTCGACGTTGAACCGCCAGAAATCGACGAGTTCGCACGGTGCGTCGATCTCGGCCTGCTGCACAGTCTTCGACTGCCCGAGCATCGTTGCGGCAGCCAGCTTTTCACGCCACGGTCCGCTGAGCAGGTCTGCCGCGCGCAGGAGGACGGCCGCACGATCGTCGAAAGTGGTGTGCGCCCAGGACTCCTGCGCTGTCATCGCCGCGTCGACGGCGGCACGGGCATCGTCGTGGGTGGCGTTGGTCATCGTGCCGAGCACCTCGTGATGAGAGTGTGGCTGCACGACGTCGAGTCGCTCACCGTCTCCGATGTGCGCCGCACCACCGATGATGTGCGGCAACTCGGCAGGGTCGGCCGACGACTGGCGCGAGAGTTCGTCGACGATCCGTCGACGTTCCGGGGTGCCGGGCGCGTAGGTGTGCACCGGCTCGTTGACTGGGCGTGGGGGAGTGGTGATCGCATCCATGGTCTCAGTCCATCGAGACGGAGACGATTCGGCTATGTCCAATCGGCCAAAGTCAATGCGAACCGTTCGGTGGATTGCACAACGGGGATCGCACAACAGCGTCCGATTGCATGGCAACCGGACGTCCGTTGTGTCAGCCGCCTAGGCCGCTCGCGTGCGGATTCTCCCGAGAACCGTGAGCGCGACCAGCGTCGTCGCCAGGAGCACCGTCGTGCAGGCTGCCGCCGAGAAGACCTGACCACGATCGGAGAGTCCGAAGATGGTCACCGGCAAGGTCTTCCAGGTCGCTGGGTACACCATGACCGTCGCGCCGAGTTCACCCATCGACAGTGCTACTGCGAGACCTGCGGCGGCACCGAGTGCGGGTGTCAGCAGGGGCAGGGTGACCCTTGTCAGGACTCGGAACGGACTGGCGCCCAACGATTCCGCTGCCTGCTTGTACGCGGGGTCGAGTCGTTCCAGCGCAGCGGTGACCGAGCTGAACGCGAAGGCCAGGACGAGCACGGTGTGCGCCACGATCACGATCCAACGGGTGCCGCCCAAGAGCAACGGCTTCGAGTTGAAACTGATCAGCAAACCCAACCCGATGGCGACCGAAGGCACCGCGATCGGTAGGTGGAAGACCGCGTCGGTGAATCGGCGTATCGGCGCGGGTGCCTCCCTGGACGAGAGTGCGGCCCAGGTGCCGAGGACCAGCGCGATGGCGCCTGCGATGAAGGCCGTCTGAATGCTGACCGACAGCGATGCCAGGTTCTCGCCCGAGAGTGCATCCCCGAAATGGTTGAGACCCAGGTTCGACGGCAGTGGGCCCGTCCACGAGCCTGCGAACCCGGCGATGACGACGGTGGCAATCGGTGCGACGAAGACCACGAGTACGACGACCGCGAAGATCGTCCAGGTGACTACCCGGCTGGCGCGAGTCCAGAGCAACATCAGATCTTCTCCCTGCGAGTCGTGATGCGTGCGAACAGCAATCGGTAGGCGCCGTACAGGGCAAGTGACAGTGCGACCTGGACAGTCGCGATCACCGCCGCCCCCGGCAGGTCGAACGTGACGATGCCACGGGTGTAGATCAGGACGGGCAGCGTCGTGACGTCCTTGGCGCCCGTGAAGGCGACGATGCCGAACTCGTTGAGCGTCAACAGCAGAACCAGGCTTCCGCCCGCTGCCAACGCAGGCCACGCTTCGGGAAGTATCACCGAGCGGAGCACCCGCAACGGTGAAGCGCCCAGCGATGCAGCCACATTCAATTGATCGGTCGACATCATCGCGAACGCGGCCAACAGCGGTCGGACGACGAAAGGGGTGAAGAAGGTGATCTCAGCGAGGATCACGCCCCACGGCGTCGTGAGAAAGTGCAGTGGACGTTCTCCGGTCACCGCGGCGATCGCCGAGTTCACCGCTCCCGCAGATCCATACAGAAATGTGAACGCCAGGGTGATGAGAAACGAGGGCAGTGCGAGCACCGTATCGATCATGCGCGCCACCAGGCCCGAACCTAGTGTCGCGTTTCGTTAGTTGGTTTTCGGTTGAGCTTTCTTGAGAATCTCCTCGACCGGTTTCGTCCACACGAA
>NZ_LZTE01000069.1:0-16804 GCF_001665925.1 Gordonia sp. 852002-50816_SCH5313054-c | reverse complement strand
ACCACCGACAAGCGTGAGACGTCAACGATGTCCCGACGACACGACGTCAAGCATGTCCCGAGCCCTTACACGTCACACGTCGGCAACCCACCGGTGGCGGGTGGAGCCGTCGTGCTGGTACTCCGTCTCCAACTCTTGAAAGAACTCAGTGATGTACATGCTGGAGCGATACGGGAAGTACCGAACTTCGTCGACGTTCTGGGCATCGTCGCGTCCGAGGTTGCCCACGACGAGGTTTCCAAGAGCTTCGAGGTTGCGGCGACGGAACTTCACATGGGCATTGTTGCAAGCGACGCCGACGAATGCCCACACCTCGCGCGACCCTGCGGGCGATGCCCGATCAAGACCGAGGCGTTCGACTACCAGTTCGTCGGACCATCCGGGTAGCGTGTCGCAAGGGTCGGTTCCGAACTCGGCGGCCATGCCGTCGGCGGCAGGGAGATTGCACGCCCTGGTGGTTCTCGATCAATTTCCCACGGTGTATAGCGTGGACTTGCGGCGTTGAAGGTGTGCTGCAGGAGGATTTCCATCAGTGAGTTGAGTTGCCCGACTCCTTTGAGCCCGTGGCGTCGGTATGACTCATTCGCCTCGTAGACATCTGCGCGGCACATGTGCTGATCCGCCTCAAGCGTTCCGCGGTAGAGTGAGGGCATTCTCGAAGCCACTGACGAGCGCGAGTCAGATCTGTTGCCGGAGTGTCCTGTCTGCACGTAGCTCCTTCAAGGTGGGCGCCATTCAAGTGGCTCCTCGCCGAATCCCAGGTCAGGCAACAGGCTGTTTGATCGGATTGTGGACCACTGCTCGCGTACCAGGTTGCGCGCCGAGCTGAGATCGCCGTCGTTGGAATCCTCAGAGTAGAGCGATTCTGTCGCGAACTCGGCGGCCCCGCCGGTGTAGACCTCCCAAATCGCGACGGCTAGCGCGTGTGGAGTCACTGCTCTGAACGTGCGGCTCGTGCTAAGAATTCTCGCAATGGAGATCGTGAGATCTGGATTGGCAAGTTGAAGCCGCCGGCGGTGGTAATCGATAGGAGGCGGGCCGGTGAGCAGTTCCCGGGTCTGGTTCTCGATCTGATCCAGGGTGTCGGTCCAATCGCCGCTGCGCTTGATCTGGCGGATGAGTAGTGGTGGGTAGCGCGAGAATTCGTGAGGCAGTCCTAGCGCGAAAGCGATATGGCCCCAAGGTCTCGCGGTCCCAGACCGTGCAAGGAGCATGGAAAGGACGGCGCGATCCTTCGCAGTCGTGTAGTCGCGGAATCCCGTCCAGTGAACTTGAGGTATCGACGAGAGAGGAATGTGGTTGCCCGGGATCTCGTGGGCCGTCGGATAACGGGCACACCCACTAGCAACTCGAAACGTCAGTTGTGCCGTCGGCGATAGCTTTTCGGCGAGCGGGGTGATGGCGAGGTGGCCGATAACCGCATTCGTCCGACTACGGGGCAAATCTCGGCCGTCCCTGAGAAGCCAGGTTCCTGGAGTAAGGACGCTCTGCTCTACGGCGAGCGAATGAGCCGCATGAACGTCCTCCTCGCAGAGGATGGACTTTACCTTGAGGAGTTGCTCGAGGCACGCGGCGTCAGGGTCGCTTGCTGCTTGACAGCTCATAATGGGCTTGCCCAGCGTCAGAGCCGCGTCGAAGTATTCGCGTGTACTGAACCGCTGACCGCCAAAGCTGTTCGTCGAAGGCTCTGATGCACCGCGTGCGAGTTCGAGAATCCAAACCTGAGCTTCAACGATCTCGGGGGCAACCCTACGGAACTCGACGTCGCGCAAGTCGTGGCCGCAGTATGCGTGTCGAGTTCTTGGTGTTCGGGGGCGATTGTCGCGCTGCGGACAGGCCCAGTTGGGGTCGGTGCTATTGGGCCAACTCGTGCCCGCCCACGGCGTCTCGGCGCACCGAGGGCAGTTGGTAGGCATCAAGATCGCATGTTCGACACAGACGCGGTGTAGCGGCAGTGACCATGTCGAGTTCCAGTATCCTTGCTGAGCAAGGCATTCGGGACAGTAGGAAGGGTCGAGGGGCATCGATTCCGAAGACTTACCGTACCGTTCCCAGTGCGTGCGAAATGCGGAAACAGCCTCGGATATGAGTCCTGCCCGGAGGTATCGGGCTCGTTCGTCCGGTAGCCCCACCGTATCCACAATCAAATCACTGTGCTCAGCGATATGCGCAGAGACTCGTGTGGGGGACCAGGCACTCGTTGGAATCCCGAGTTCTCGGAGTAGCGCGCGTGCGGTGAGTCCGTAGCGGTGGCCGAAACGGCGCAGCCAACTCGGTGCGGTCTCATCGTCCCTGGGGGCGACGAGTATGGGAAGCCGCCGCGGGTTGTACCCGTCTGGTATCGCAATTGCGGAGGGTAGTTGCTCCGCGTCGGTTCTCTCACCTCTTGGGAGTGGTGAGCCGCTGAGCGGCATTGTCAACGACGACCTCCTCCAGGATGCTCGCAGTAATTTGCTCGGTGCCCGTCTTAATAGCCAGATAGGCGGCCCGATCGAGCAGGTTCGTCAGTGAACCGATGTGCCCTTGCGTTCGGCGGAAGAGTTCCTTGCCGAAATCGGATAGTGTCCCAGGCGTTTGCGCGGCGAGCATTAGGTGCAATTCGAGGGCGTTGAGAAGCGAGATCCAGGCGACGTTGCTGGCATCGGAGTCGGTGTTGAACGGCGCGACGCGTGCACGTGTGGCACGGCGGGCAGTCTGTGCGTACACGGCACCGTCATCGCCTCCCAGGCCCTCGTCGAAGAACTTCTTCTCTGTGAGGCGTACACCGACGTAAATGAACGTGACCGCCATTTCGTTGGCCAAGCCCTTCAGATGATTGCTTACTTCGCGACCGTGACGGTCTCGAAAGTCGATGAAGTGAAGGTCATCGATGACAATTATCTGAGTCTCGCAGCTCCGTACGCAGTCGACCGCGAGCGCACCCAAACCAGAAGTATTCGCACCAGCTACCCCCAGATGGCCATAGAAGGCGAGGATCTTTCTGTTCAGGCCCTTGAGGGTGATTCCAGCATCGAGCGGGATGAAGGCGACCGGAATACGCTGATCGCCTGCGGCGGTCTCGCTGCTGAGGCGGCGAATTGCAGTTCGATGGAACTGCCTTGCGTAGCGGATGGCGATGGTGGTCTTACCGAGACCTGGCGGGGCGTCGATCACGACCGATCCGCGGAGGCGGTCGCCATCGCGACGGTTGGACGCCATGACTTGATCGATGACAGCGAAGGCGTGCGTGAGTTGAGCTGTCTTGACAGTCGGGAGGTTGGCATTCCATACAAAGCGAGCTTCGTTGTAGTCTTCGCGCTCGTCGTCGCTGAGCGCTGCGATCTGTCCCTTCGTGAGGAGTTCCAGGCTCGCGCGCGGCGGCGAATGCACGAAGTCGTGCCAGCCCACTTTTGACGCCAGGTTGTAGCGATGCGGTTGATTGTTTCGAAGCCATAGTGCCCATGGGTTACTCATTCGTCGAATACCTCATAGCTCGAATCGTCTGCACCTTGGTACTTCTCAAACACATCGAGGTCATCGTCCAAATCCCAACCTGGAGGGCGACGTTCTGCTCTCCTCGCGAGAAGGTCGATAACTCCTGGCAGTGATGCAATCTCGTCGTCAGGTTGGCCATCGCCAGTATCGCTTGCCGTGGAACGGGTGCTGGCCAGGCGTCGTGCGAGGGCGCGGTCGCGCTTGGATTTGGTGTTGCCTTTGGACCACTCATCGAGGAGGTTGCGGACGGCGTCCTGTGGGTCGACATGCCGGTTTTCGCGGACGGCCAGAAGCTTGGTGTAGTCGGCGGCGTCCGAGGAGAAGGGCTGGTCGAGTCCACCTGCGTGCTCCCAGACCAGAGGCGACCATTTGCCAGATGAGGGGTCGCGGAAGTACACGCGTCGAACATCGCCGCTGTCTATGTGGATTGGCCATTTTCTAGCCTTCGGACCACCGAAGTTGGACTTGCTATTCCGGTAAGGGTTGAGCGCCGCGCCATCGTATCGGCGCCCATCCACTTCTATGCCATAGTGCTGGATCGTGCGCCACTCCACATTGAGAAACTCGTACGCAAGGTCCGGTGAGGACGGGATGGTGAGTCCACCGGCGCGAGCCAGGCCGATCTCGTACATTTCGAGCGGTGATAGCTCGAGGCCGGGCGTCTCAGGGAGACACAAGCCTTCGTGTTTCGACCGGTGGTACACCCGAGCTGTCCACTCGCGAATTATCGACTCAAGCTCGGCGACGTAGTAGAACGCTTGACTCTCAATGTCTTCACCGCGGTGATAGACGTCGGGTCCCTTGTAGCCCGGCAGTTGCTGAAGCAGGCCGAGCCGAATGGTCTTGAAGAAGCGTTCGACAGTTGGCTTGTCTGACGCCTTCTTTACGATCGCAGGCTGAATCGAGATTCCGAGTCGCGCACAGGCGGATCTGACATGGTGCGAGAGGTAGATCTTGCCATGGTCAACAACGATTGACTCGGGTAGGCAGCCTGGGATGCTCGGAGTGGCATCGTCTGCGGTCGGGTCGTCGCGTTCGATTGCGATCGAACTAGGCACGCCGTGAAACGGCCACGCTCCGTCGTCGACCGGTTCTTGGGGCGTGACCGACTGGTGTAACACATTGGCCACGTCGATTGCCTTGGTTGAAATCGGGGTCAGGCGCAGACCGACAATGCAGCGTGTATAGAGGTCTTGCGCCACAGTGAGTTCGACCGGCACCCAACGCAGCGTGATCGGCTCCATCGCGAACACGTCGAGGCGCGTTGTGTCGAGTACGAAGTACTCTCCGGGGCGCGTGGCGCGCAAACGGCCATACGGGGCCTCCGGCCGGTCGGCGGCGATTCGCCGTGCCTTTCCGCTGCCAAATGAATAGCGACCCTTGGAGAGCTCGTCCAGCCAGCGGTAGGCGGTCGCATTGGATGGGGTGGGCGCCAGATCGGCGCCACACCGCTCGGTCAGCAGATTGTTGGCCTGGTCGATTACTATGTTTCTGCTGGGTGTGGATTCGCGTGTGTACCGATTGAGTACGTCGAGGCACGCCTCCCGCCAGAGTGGGTCGATCGGCGAGCGCTGCTTCCTTGCTTCGACGAGGCCGGCTGGTCCTGACTCTTGATACGCCTTCACCCAGCGTTTGACGGTGCGGTCAGACATGTTGTGTGCGAGAGCGACCGTTTCGGAGCTGCGACCGATAGAGTCGCCGCTGTTGTGATGCATCTCCAGTACTGCTTCGACGACGGCGAGCCGTGCGTTGTAAGTCTCTTGCTGTTTCTTCGTAAGATTCGAAAGCAGTTGTCCGGACGTCTCGCAGGGCCTGCGAGGTGCGTCGAGCGGCTGAGAAGACCTCACGAGGTGTGGAGTGCTCACCGCTCGTGTGCCGCGATCCGATTCGACTATCGACCGACTGTCGCTGATCTCGACTATGCGGACCACGGATCCGTCGATCCACACCCGATCGCCAACAGCAAGTCGATAAGTGTTGCTCATACGGCCTCGGCTCGATGGATCAAGGTGTTGTCGCCGAATGGCCGGGTGAGATCGGCCGTGAAGGTGCCCGTCCACAGAAGCTCGAGGACGATGTGTCGAGGCCGTGCAATCCGCTCGGCTGCGAGTGTGGCTTCAGCGTGCGCGATTGAGAGCTCCTCTGGAAATCGTTCGAGCACCGTCTGGAACAGGGCCGCGCGCGACTCGCGGCGAGCCTGAGAAGCGAATCTGATGTTGTTGATCAACGCCGAGTCCTCGCCGGTCCAAACCTCATAATCGGCGGAGAGGCGCTTGGACACCACCTTGGTCCACGTGAACACGGCCTTGACCTCGTCTTTCTGCGCGATTCGTGGATTCTTGACGTCCACGACCAAATATGACCCATCAGCCCGCGTCAGTAGGAGATCGGGACAGTGGCGTCGGCCGGTACCTCTGTCGTCGCCGGTGATCCAGAAAGGTTGCGCCGTGATCCAAACGACTTCGGGATCGAAGTCGGCAAGCAAGATGCGGTCGCGTTCGAGAAGGCTTTCGTAAACCACGTGGTCGGCTGTTGTACGGGTCCAAAAAAGACCTGGATAGTGGCGTTGGCCGGCGTGGGACGGTGGCAGGCGCACTGGCTGGGCTCGGGCCATCGAGCTGATCGAGTGATCCCTGACCTGACTGATGGTCTCGTCACCGGCTTCGGTAACGAAGCGAATCTCGGTCGCACCGATCTGATCAGGCATTTTGCTATCGTGCCGCATGACAGCCCGATGAGAACGATGACACGCCTATGACAAGCCGATGAGAAAATGACACGTTCGGTGAGAAGCTACACCGCCTCAGGCGAAATCTGCCCGGGAACAAACATCCTGCCACCCAGGTTGAGTCCATCAGACTGAACTTTGGAGGTTAAATGTCTGACACGTATTCAGTGCCCGTCCTCTTCGTTCCTGATCTGGTCGTCCTGCCCGGCATGGTTGTGCCGGTGCCTCTCGACGACGCTGCTCAGGCGACAGTGGACGCGGCCCGGGCCAGTGAGTCCGGAAAACTGCTGGTCGCTCCCCGCCTGGACGACCGGTATCCCACCTATGGCGTTCTGGCGTCGATCGTGCAGGTCGGGCGTATGCCCGGCGGTGTGCAAGCTGCCGTCGTCAAGGGCGAAACGCGCGCCCACATCGGCACCGGAACCACCGGCCACGGCAACGCACTGTGGGTCGAGGTAACCGAGGTCGACGACGTCGAGGCGACGCCCGAGACCAAGGCGCTGGCCGCCGAGTACAAGAAGCTCGTACTGGCCATGCTGCAACGTCGTGAGGCGTGGCAGATCATCGACGCGGTCAACAAGATGACCGACCCGTCGGATCTCGCCGACACGTCGGGCTACTCGTCGTGGCTCGACGACGTCCAGAAGCGACAGCTCCTCGAGACGCCGGATGTCGGTGAACGACTGCAACTGCTGATCGACTGGACCAGCGAGCACATCGCCGAGACCGAGGTCTCCGACAAGATCGCCGACGACGTCCGCAACGGGATGGAGAAGCAGCAGAAGGAATTCCTGCTTCGCCAGCAACTCGCCGCAATCCGAAAGGAACTCGGTGAGGACGAGCCCGACGGTGCCGACGACTATCGCGGTCGCGTCGAAACGGCCGATCTTCCCGACAACGTGCGCGAAGCCGCACTGCGTGAGGTCGGCAAACTCGAGCGCGCCAGCGACCAGTCACCCGAAACCGGTTGGATCAGAACATGGTTGGACACCGTGCTCGATCTGCCGTGGAGCGTCACCACCGAGGATTCGACAGACATCAAGGGTGCCCGCGAGATCCTCGACGCCGATCACCACGGTCTCGACGACGTGAAAGATCGCATCGTCGAATATCTGGCGGTGCGTGCCCGACGTGCCGAGCGCAAGCTGCAGGTCGTCGGCGGACGTGGTTCCGGTGCCGTGATGGTGCTGGCCGGTCCTCCCGGTGTCGGCAAGACGTCGCTGGGTGAGTCGGTTGCCCGTGCGCTGGGGCGCAAGTTCGTGCGCGTCGCTCTCGGCGGTGTGCGCGACGAGGCTGAGATCCGCGGTCACCGTCGTACCTATGTCGGCGCACTGCCCGGACGCATCGTGCGTGCCATCGGCGAAGCGGGATCGATGAATCCCGTTGTGCTGCTGGACGAGATCGACAAGGTTGGCTCCGACTTCCGGGGCGATCCCGCGGCCGCGCTGCTCGAGGTCCTCGACCCCGCGCAGAACCACACGTTCCGCGATCACTACCTCGATCTCGACCTCGACCTGTCCGACGTCGTGTTCCTCGCGACAGCCAACGTCATCGAGAACATCCCGTCGGCCCTGCTCGACCGTATGGAGCTCGTCACGATCGACGGCTACACCGAGGACGACAAGGTTGCCATCGCCCGCGACTTCCTGCTCCCGCGGCAGGAGGAGCGTGCTGCGCTCACCAAGGATGAGGTTTCGGTGACCGAGGATGCGCTGCGGGAGATCGCTGCCAACTACACCCGCGAGCCGGGTGTGCGGCAGTACGAGCGACTGCTCGCCAAGCTGTTCCGCAAGGTTGCGACCAACGTCGAAAGCGGCAAGGCCACAACGCCTGTCACGATCGAGGAGTCCGATCTCAAGGAGTACCTCGGCCGTGCCCGGTTCACGCCGGAGTCCGAAGAGCGTACGGCTGTGCCCGGTGTTGCCACCGGACTTGCCGTGACCGGAATGGGCGGCGACGTGCTGTTCATCGAGGCCAATCGCACCGACACGGGCGAGGGTAAGGGAGGTCTGCAACTGACCGGCCAGCTCGGCGACGTCATGAAGGAGTCCGCGCAGATCGCACTGTCGTACGTCCGTGCACACGCACGCGAACTCGGTGTCGATCCGAAGAACCTGGAGGGCACGATCCACGTGCACGTTCCGGCGGGCGCGGTGCCCAAGGACGGTCCGAGTGCCGGCATCACCATGGTGACAGCCCTGGTGTCGATGGCAACGGGTCGCAAGGTCCGTGCCGAGGTGGGCATGACCGGCGAGGTCACACTCAACGGTCGCGTGCTCCCGATCGGTGGGCTCAAGCAGAAACTGCTTGCGGCACAACGCAACGGGCTGACGCAGGTGTTCATCTCACCGCGCAACGAGGCCGACCTCGATGACGTCCCGGCAGAGATCCTCGACGCCGTCACGGTCACTCCGGTGGCCGACGTTGCCGACGTCGTCGCACAGGCTCTCGAGCCGGTCGCCGACGCCGCGCGGACGGCCGCTTGATCCTGGTCGATCAACCCGACCTCTGATCGGAGATGGGGCGCACCGATTACGGTGCGCCCCATCGTTTTATCCAGAGAACCTCATCGGTGAAACGATCACATGGTCGGCGGCATGAGCACCGTGTCGATCATGTACACCGTGGCGTTTGCGGTCTTGACGCCACCGCAGACGACGCCTGCGTTGTTGACCTTGAGATCGTTGCCCGATCCGGTGACCGTGACATCCTGACCCTCGAGGGTCTTGTGTGTCCCGTCGATCATGTCGGGTGCGATCTGTCCCGAAACGACGTGGTAGGTAAGGATTTTGGTGAGCAGATCCTTATCGGTCTTCAGCTTGTCGATCGTCGCGGCGTCGAGCTTCGCGAAGGCGTCGTCGGTGGGCGCGAAGACGGTGTACTGGCCGTTGTTGAGCGTATCCACCAGGTTCACCTGCGGATTGAGCTGCCCCGACACCGCCTGCGTCAGCGTCTTGAGCATCGGGTTGTGGGATGCCGCAGTGGCAACCGGGTCCATCGCCATACCCTCGACCGAGCCACTACCCGACGGATTGGCCTTCGCGTAGTCGGCACATCCCGGCCCCACGAGCGACGCCGGTTCGGCGGTACCGCTGCTCATCGGCATTGCCGACGACGACATCGGGGCCATCGACGACGTGGCCGAATCCGACGACGAACTGCTGTCGTCAGAGCATCCCGCGATCACTCCCACGGTCAGTACGGCGCCTGCTGCTGCGAGAGTCAGGCGTTGAAATCTGTTGGCTACCATGATCGATCCCATCATTGAGGAACAAACCCACCGTGCTGTGAGTCTCGGAGGGCATTCGCAGGAGACCAGACCCCGGATGGGTGAAAAGAAAAGAAATCTCACGACCCATCCGCACAGGGCACTCGAACGAAGTACTGCAGAAGTCGACGATCGACGAGCTGACTTCGGTGAGGAGTGTGGCCATGGGTCAGCGATCAAAAACGCGTCAGCGATCCGAAATGCGTCGGCCGTTCGAAACGTGGCTTCGTGCTGTGGTTTCCGGCATGCTTGCCGTGTTCGGCGGTATAGCGGCAGGCGAGTTGGCGGCTATTCCCTTGTCTCGCATGGCCTCACCTTTCCAGGCGGTAACCGCATTTCTCGTCGACAACTCACCCGCTCCTGCTCGGGAGTGGGCCATCACGACGTTCGGAACCAACGACAAACCGGCGCTGATGATCGGTGTCGTAATCGCTCTCGCCCTACTCTCGATGCTGGCGGGCATTCTGCAGGTGGCGCGGCCCCCGGCGGGCGTCGTTCTCGTCATCCTCGTGGCGGCGTTCGGCGCATTCGCGGCGGCCACACGTCCCACCGCAGACGCGAGCTACGTGATACCGGCGATCGTCGCGGGTGTGGTCGCTGTCGCGATACTCATCGTGCTCAGTCGTAGATCGCATGTGCCGCAAAAGGTTAGTTCAGGTCCCGATGAAGTACTCGAAAACGCCGACGACACAACGAGTCCCGGAACATCGCGACGTGCCTTCCTTGTCGCGGCAGCGGTCGTGGCAGGGGCATCCGCGGTCTCGCTGGTGATTGCCCGACGGGTCGCCGACGCGGGCGGAGTGATCGCGGAGCGAGCCCGACTCGTGTTGCCCCGCGCAAAGTCTGCTGCGCCACCGATTCCGTCGGGCGTGGACGTCAACGGAGCAACCTCGTTTCTCACCAGCAATGCGAACTTCTATCGCATCGACACGGCCCTGCAGGTCCCGCAGTTGTCGACGTCGGATTGGCGGCTGCGAATCCACGGCATGGTCGATCGCGAGATCACGCTCGACTGGAACGATCTCATGGCGATGTCGGCGCAGGAGCGGATCATCACCCTGACGTGCGTTTCCAATGAGGTCGGCGGCGATCTTGCGAGCAACGCGAGGTGGATCGGCTATCCGATGCGTGACCTTCTCGCGATGGCGAAACCGCACGCCGACGCGGACATGCTGCTCTCGACGAGCGTCGACGGCTGGACGTCTGGCACGCCGCTCGACGCGATCACCGACGGACGTGACGCGATGTTGGCGGTAGGTATGAACGGAACGCCACTGCCACTCGAGCACGGGTATCCCGCTCGGCAGGTCATTCCGGGACTCTACGGCTTCGTCTCTGCCTGCAAATGGGTGATCGATTGGGAGATAACACGATTCGACCAAGCCCAGTCGTACTGGGCGAAGCGTGGCTGGGGCGTGAAAGCGCCCATCAAGACGGCCTCGCGCATCGATACCCCGGCGCCGCTGTCGAATATCGCCGCCGGGCCGGTCGTCGTCGCAGGGACTGCCTGGGCGCAGCACCGGGGCGTGCGCAAGGTCGAGGTGCGCGTCGACGACGGTGAATGGAACACGGCGACGCTCGCGACCGAATACTCGACCGACACCTGGCGACAGTGGAGCTGGACCTGGGGTGCAACGCCCGGAAACCACACGTTGTACTGCCGCGCGACCGACGCCGACGGCAAGACGCAGACCGACCAGCGGGTGGCGCCGATACCCGACGGTGCCACCGGATGGCACAGCCGCGTCGTCCGTGTTGCCTAGCGCAGGGTCACTTGCGAGACGTCCTGCACAAACACGAACGACGCGGCTGTGCTTTTGCTGTTCGGCTCAGCCGACCTTCAGTGCCAGTGCCTTCTTGCGACGAGTGAGCACGCCCGCTGCGCCTGCCGCGGACGCGACCAGCGCGGCAATGCCTGCACCCTCACGTGAGAGGGGATGCTTCACGACGGCGTCGACGGAGTAGCGTCCCGGCCCGGTCAGAGCCAGTGCGGCAGAGGCGAGTCCGAGCACGGCCGGGTACTCGAAGCCGCCCTCCTGGGCGAAGAATCCGCTGGGACGGTGCACGTCGGCGGCGGCGATCATCGCCGCGGCGCCTGCCGCTGCTGCCACGCGGGTGCCGACGCCGAGCGCGACGAGTCCACCGGCGGCCTCGCTGACGCCCGCGGCTACGGCCGACGTCTTGGCGGGCTCGAAGCCCATGTGCTGCATGCCCGCGGTCGTCCCGTCGATTCCGGGGCCGCCGAACCAGCCGAGCAGCTTCTGGGCTCCGTGCGCGAACAGGGTGGCGCCCACGGCGACGCGCAGGGTCAGCAGACCGGCATCGAGCGCGCGGGAGTTGGTTGTCTTCTTCGACATTGTTCTTAACCTTCCTACAGATATGTCCTAAGAGGACTGTAGTCCGCTTAGCGTCGAGCGGCCACGTGTCGCTGGTCACGCAGCCATCGCGGGCGTCGGCGGGCGTCGCGCAAGGTTCATGCGAGTAGGTTCCGTGCGCATGCGGGCGGTCGTAGGCTGGCCATTGAGAAGTTTTGATTGTGAAGTTGCCATTGCGATCGCGAGGAGCCGAGATGCCCGACCTGCCCGAGATCACCGACGCCGAGATGCAGACGATTCTCGAGTACGCCCAGCCGTACACGGTGTCAATCCTCCGTTCGGGACCGAACTTCAGCTCGCCCGATGCCGGACAGTTCCTCAAGGAGCACGGCCGTCGCACACTCGCGCTGCGCAAGGCGGGCGAGCTGGCCGTCGTCTTGCCCATCCGCGGCAACGCCGACATCCACGGCGTCGGCATCTTCGACCGCGACGTCGACACGGTCACCAAGATCATGAACGACGACCCGGCCGTGCAGGCGGGCGTCTTCACCTTCGAGGTCTATCAGGCCGAAGGTCTACCGGGCGACGCGCTGCCGCCCGCTGCCGCGCGCGGTGAAAGTCTGGATTGGTGACTTGGGAAACAGTGAATTTCTGGATTGGGATTTGACGGAATGTCTGGACTCGCTTGCGATATGGCTCTGACCTGGAGCTTATGTGAGGAGCGGTCCGCAGTGAATCGCTAACTCGATTGAAAAGCCAGGATGGGTCTTCGCGTATGCGACAGTCTATCTGGTGCGGGTGCTTCCGTATTCTCCCGGTGAGATCACGGTCTCCACCAGACCCAGAACGGTTCAGCACGCGGCTAACGAGCTGCTGCGGCGTCCGTACCCACGTCGCCGCGCTCTCGTTGACGGTTGGGACGGCCTGATCGCGGGATGTGTGGACGTAGCGTCGGATAATAAGCGAGGCTGCGGACGGGGTATCGCGTCCGTGACAATTGGGTTCTTGACCAGTGTGAGTCGCTGAGTGTACAAACCCGGACACAAGTGTTGTCGTGCCACGTTGCGGGCGTGCCAGCGGTTGTTGATTCGCCGTGCGCCCGAATCGTTATCGAGTGAGGACCTTCAGAGGTTCCTTGACAGATTCCAGATGTCTATTGACAAATGCTCACGGAAGTCTCGCATCTTGCAGCAACAGATACTGCGCACTAGCTCGGGTCCGCGCATCCGACTCGCTCTTAGCAAACACCGTTCCGACGTATCTTCGCCAAGGGACTGCACAAAGATAGGTGTACTCGTTGCTGAGAAAGTTGCTTAATCCACCTCGAGGCGTATGCCAACATCTCGCGTTGGGCACGTGATCGGGACCAGATATTGAGTCGAGCAGTTGACTCGCTATTCCCATGTCGCGCTCGATGAATTTTGTCGCAGATGCCAAACTCTTGAAGCGGAGCACCGTGCCGACGTCCTGGCTCGCGGAAAGCTCTAGACCAAGATCACGGAAGAGTGGAACGCTGGCCTGCTGATCAGTGAGAAGCAATAGTTGCGTTGCATTCGGTCCCAGAACCGTGCCCACCGCCGACTTGTTGGGAACGGCGATCGATTGTTGACCGGGCCTGCGTACAGAGTTCAGAGTATGGGCAAGGAGACCGTCTGCGTCGCGTGGCAGGTTCTTCCCTTCA
Organism: Gordonia sp. 852002-50816_SCH5313054-c; assembly: GCF_001665925.1. Taxonomy (NCBI): domain Bacteria; kingdom Bacillati; phylum Actinomycetota; class Actinomycetes; order Mycobacteriales; family Gordoniaceae; genus Gordonia; species Gordonia sp. 852002-50816_SCH5313054-c. The sequence continues at coordinate 3,338 of NZ_LZTE01000069.1, read as the reverse complement.
GCAGGATCCGTCCCAACGAATCGCTCCACAGCCTCCGTCTGCAGAGACAAAGCGCGCTCGATGAGCCTGGCGTTCACCGAATCAGAGGGTTGTGTACTCGATGCGACTACCAGCCTCTTGCCTGTTAGCTGCGCACCGACCATCGCCGGCGCTTCGTCTGCCTTTGCGGCTGGAAGTTGATAGAAATACAGACTCGACTGTGGAACGATCTGCGCTGGACGCGGAACGCGGCCAGCCTTTTCTGTCGTGGCCTCGAGTGTCGCGCGGAGCACCCGTGAGAAGGTAGCCGCAGAGTCGTCGGATCTGAATCCGAGTATGTTCAACCAGATACTCATAGTACCTACGGTCGACTGATACATGCCGAATGTCGCTGCCGCGCTTGTCAGGACCGACGGCGCGAGGTAGGGCGATACCGCTGACGAGTCTTTTCCCCATATTCCGCGCACAAAGTCATCCGTCAGTGATAGCTGGGTGGTCCGAAAATGTTCGTCGACATAGTACGGATTCACCAAGGTGTCAGCCAACCGCGCCGACTCTAGCATCGTCGCGTACTCCGTGCCCGCTTCTTTGTCCTTAAGGTTTGCGGCAGTCGTGTAATAGGCGCCGCTGTCGGGAATTGTTCGGTACGTCCAGACTCCCCACGACACCAACGTGACACTCACTATCACGAGACAGGCGATGGCAGCTGTGAGTGATCTCGTCGAACTGAATTCGACCGACTTGCGGCCAACTTGGGTCTCGCGGTTCGGAAGCCGCCTGAACATCCGCTCCTGGAGTCGCGCATGCCTGAACTCGTAGCGATTGTCGTCGCGGCGTAACACCCCGCGTTCGTGCGCATCCTGGGTGAAAGCCATCACGCCGAATGGCGTTTTGTCGCACCACCACAGAAACAGCTGAGCGACCACAAACGCCCCCGATGGTGTCGAAACCCATGCCGCAACGCCAAAAGCTATTCCAGAGCCGACTATGATTGCTAAACTATTTGATTGCGTCACGTTGAAGAAAACCGGCCAGAAAGCGACCGCAGCAAATATCGCGAAAGCCGCACTGAAGATCGTAGATGCTTTGAGGTCGGTTCGGAACGACGCTACAGGCCCAAGTGGCTGAGTTATCCCTCGCGGTGGTCCCACGACAAAAGCCATCACGGAGACAAGCGTGCAAAGCACGACGTAGGTGGCGAGGGTAACCGGTCTGTTCGATGTGCCGTACGTCGTTGCCGCCCATCCTGCGCCAAGTCCCACCAGAACCCCCGCGAGGATGGCCAGGCCTATTTTGGAACGTTGGGCGGGACGAAGACGCGCAGGCTGCGAACTGTGCGGAAAGAACGCGAAGACGACACCGAAGGCGAGTCCGATCAGCAACACTCCGAGGACGTAATTCAGCCACACGATCCGCCCTGACCACGTGTCTGTCTTGACTGCAAACGCGACCGCGGCGGCGAGTAGGAGTGGAAGCGCAGACAGACTGCAAGCTACAGCAATGGCAGCGAGTCGGCGTGCGGGCCCGATCGGTCTCCTGGCTCCTCCCGGCGCCGTGAATGCGCCTAAGAGGATCGCATCTGCGGCCGCCACAGATGACGAGATTGACACCGTGATTACCACGGAGGTTGCGACAATCGCTGCCGACCAAGCGAGCAGCGTGCCGACCAGCGAACCGAAACCAACGCCGAAGAGCCCAACCATCACGATGGTGGCACTGAACGGCCCGAAAGTGATGCCACCGGCGCCGCCGATCCGCACGGCTGTCGACCATCGGCCGGTGATCCGCTCGCGTGGACGGTATTCGAGGACTCTGAAGGCGGCAATCATCGCGAACGAGAGGCCAACCATCACGATGATTGGAAGCGTTTCCAATAACGCTCCGCGAATGTCGTAGGGTCGAGACGACGCCAAAGCTGAACGGGTCGTAGCCACCAGGCCGAGCGGCAATTGGACCCAGATTCCCACGTACAGGAACCTGGCTGCCGCGCTGGCCTTTCTGAAGTCTTGCTCGGGAACTGAACTCAATGCGGTTATCGCGACGGCAGGTATCGCAACGCACAGCGCAAGTAACATCGCGCTATTCCACTCGATGCCCGATGCAATCAGCGCTAAGGTTGTGGCGACTACCGCGATCAACGCAACGACGGTAGTGGACAACATTCGAAAGAACCTGACGTTACGAGCGAGCCTCCACCAGCTAACGGTGTTGGTTCTCGATGGCCCACGCGTTGGGCCGGCATCGGTCAAGTGGTAAAGCCATTTTCGCGCCTCGTCGACCGTCGTCGCATGACCTCGACGATTGATGGTTATTGTCGAGAACCGGTAGGCGGCGTCGATGTAACCATCAAGCAAATGATCTTCGAGTCTGGTGCGCTTCTGGTAGTTCGTGCGCAAGAGATCACGGGGGCGTGTTGAGCCTGAGCTGTACACCCTACGCGCCAGCGTTAGCATCAGTGGATTGGCGAGCACTTGCGCCAAAGGTGCGTCGGGAGTTTCCTCCGCAGCGGTGATCACCGGCGCCCAACTCCGCCGGTCGCTCACCGTCATTTCCTCAATAGTCCCGAGGTTTGTAGTCCCGCCGCGATGATTGAGGTATCTGCCAGCTTCTCTGAGGGGAACAGGATCAATCACGACCTCTTGCAACGTCTTTCGGAACTCGACGTGCGCCTCTGAAGTCACAGTTTCCCGGTAGGCTTCAGTTCGACACGTCATCACGAAGGGCAAGTCGACGAAGCTTGGCTCGACAAGTATTTCCAGCAGCCGCTTGCGCGCAACGCCATCGATTTCGTCAAGGCCGTCAAATACCGGTATGACTTTGTTGTGCGCGAGCAGCCAGTCGGCGATACTGCGCGAACCGTCGAGCGTCAGCGCCTTGGTCTCTGCATATCGCGCCATCAGCATTTCGCTAATCCAGTGACCCAGGTCAGTTCGTCCATCCCACTCAGCCAGCTTGAATAGGATGGCCAGTTGGCCGTCAGGGGCTCTGCTCGACAGTTGGTCGATGGCGAACCTCCGGGCCAGATCGCTCTTCCCCGAACCCGGCTCACCGAGGATCACCAGCCTGCCCTTCGCCGTTGAGTACCACTGTGCGAGAATCCTCGATCGCCCGGTCTCACGGCCTCGCCTCGGCGTATCCAAAGACCACTTCCTGAACGTCAAGGGAATCGCGTGATCGTCGTCGATCACTTGGCGTTCCTCAAGCCTCCGATCCCGCAGAGCAGAACTGCACAATTCGTTGAGGGCAACACTCGGGTTAACTCGGGCGCGTGGTCCCGTCATACGGGCTCTTCGAAGTTGAGCGGGCAATGCCTGGTCAGGGCCGCGGCGTGTCGTTGAGGTGAGACGCCCCTGGTCTCC
>NZ_LZTE01000068.1:0-200502 GCF_001665925.1 Gordonia sp. 852002-50816_SCH5313054-c | reverse complement strand
TTCGCAACATCCAGATTTCCGGAGACCAGGGGCGTCTCACCTCAACGACACGCCGCGGCCCTGACCAGGCATTGCCCGCTCAACTTCGAAGAGCCGGTTTCAGACCTCGCGAAAAACGAATCTCTAGCTTTTCTGAAGGTGCTGTTGCGCTCGACAGAACGGCGATACAGGAGCCGACTTCTCGTCCACACGCGCAGGTTGTGATCCGACAGGTGAGGTCAGAGTTTGCGGTGGTAATGGCACTTAGGAAGGTGTCGTGATGGCCATTCCGGTGCGACGGGGTTATCAGGAACTCAAGCTTGAGGGCACTGGGGTCTCCCCAGGAGTTGCCACAATATGCCTGCGTCAGGCGCATTGCCCCTACCGCCCGGAGTAGTGGGCTGCCGAAACGTGCGTGGTCCGCTTCATGGTGCCGCGAAAAACTCGAAGGCGCCGGTCGGTGGGTATCCCAAGCCGGGAAATAGCCGTAGCCGTGAAGTTCAACTGTATAGTCGTGAACCGCTGTCATCCACGAGCTCTGGGTCGATCTGATTATAAGGCCGACCATTGGAACACTGCGCAGTCCAATCGTCAGGTCTCGGCCGTCGATCGATTGGACAACGAGCCCACTGACGCCACCCTCAACTGTTCCGTTCGCAGTTTCTGAGTAGGGCAATAGGTCGACAAGTGTCTGGCGGATTCGTGTTCTGATCTCGCGGTGCCCCATTTCGAGGGGATCAAGTTCGACGATTGGCCAGGAGTCATCTGCACCACCAATGAATCGGCGAATACCGACCGGAGATCTATGATAATTGGCGCGACTCGTAAGTGCGCAAAACGTGACATGCTCGATGAACTGCTGTGCTGCAGACGGAATCGGTACGTTTAGTGGGACTTCGCCAGCCTGAACTCGCCGTAATGTACTCTGGTATGACTCGCCGGACAGGTTGCAGCGAGTGCGTATGAGCTGCGTTAGCTTTGTGTTCATTAGTGACTCGCTCTCGGACATCGCCCGCCCACCAAGCCGATGTGCCAGATCGAGTGATATGAAAAAACGCCCGTTAATCCGATTTCTCTGTCGATTTGAGTTGCTACTGGTGGGCAGTGCAACGAAACAGAAAGGCGTCGAGACCTAATTGCACCCTAACTGACGTTACCGGACGTGCTGTGTAAGCGCGCGTTCGGTGTGTCGGGCGGCGTTGACGTCAAGCTGACTCGGAGAGTCCGTCTCCTTCGCCAGAGTGGTGCGAGCGGTGGTGGGCCGTCTAGCGGTTCATAGGTACCCAGTTCGGCCAGCTTAAGCCGCGGATCAACCGAGAACCGTGAAATATTAAGGCACTTCTTCGCGATAGAAGCCTGTTCGCTAAAGATCTCCATCGGTTGACGAACGGGTTATGCGCGTGTCGGCCTACCTGGCAGGGACACCTGATGCAAGTGTCCTGACATGGTCCGAGTGACCTGCGGCAACCCCATTCAGGCCAAGATGTGCTCCGCTGACCGAGACACGACCGGCCGAGCTAACGTTCGGTAGACGCCTCGTGACAACCAGAGGTCAGGGGAAGGAATGTCGGTGCCGACGCAATCCCAGGTGGGTAGCGATGGGAGTCGGCCGAGATGCATCTCTGACCTTTGGAGCCGCCTAGGGGAATCGAACTCCTGACCTACTTCATTACGAGTTCTTTGTGACGGCGCGACCAGCGAAAACGCTGAGAGTCGCTGTGTATCTATGAACGTCTAGAACACATTGAGGCACAGGGGGATCACGGAGTTTGATCCGTCGCCGACTGTCCATCGGTGACCGCTGAGGTCGAGGCATCGTGTGTGCTCTGTGTGTGGTCTTGTGTGCTGGCCTCGATCTGCGCGACGGCCGCGAACAGTTCGTCGTCGCCACCGGCGTGCGCGTAGACGCGGCTGACGAGCGTTGAGTCGGCATGTCCGAGCAGGTTTGCAACGCGGGTGTAGTCGACAGCGTGTGATGCCCATGCGTGCCGCATGGCGTGCGTGGTGACGTTGTCGACCCCCGCGGCCTCGCACGCGGTTGCCAGCGCACGATTGACGTTGGACCCCCGGAACTGTCTAACCCATGCCCAAAATGGACCTGACCAGGTTTTTAGGCCCCCGGGGCCATGCTGACAGCCGGGGGGGGGACTGCCTGACCTTGAAATACGTTGCCGCGCAACGGTTTATGCGTATGCGAGTTGCTTTTCTTCATAGAGTCCCGCGACGGGCTCGTCGGTACCTTCGATGTCCAGTTGAACATGAACACGGTCGCCGCGAACGCTGGTGACAACGCCGTAAACAAGCTGCCCGCCGAAGTCCACCCGAATGCGATCGCCCGGCTTGATCGTGGAAGTCTTACGACTGCTCATGTTGGCCACCTCCTACTAGTCCCAGCCAGTGCCCGTGAGGTTCTGCAAGTATGCACCCACGACGCTGTCGAAGCCAGACGCAGCGCCGTTGAGTGAACTTCTCCACTTCTTAAACGTAGCAAGGCTCAATGGTTGTTCCCGCCGGACGTCTGCAAGTTTGTCGGCCTGGCTATGCGCAACTGCGTTGCGCACAACGTTGAGGCTGTCCAGCGTCGCGTTCCATTTGGGTCCCTTGGAGGGATACGCCGCTTTTACGTTCGGCCAGAACGGCATACCCAAGACCGCGAAGTCGTTGCCGATCCCTCCTGTGGAGGCGTTCCCGACGTCGAGTTTGCGGCTCCGAACAAGTGCGTTGAGAACGACTGGCGCCTGTCGCTCACTCCCGGGCACGAGACTGAGGGCGATCTGCACGGCGGCGTCGTCGTGGAGGTCTCGGCAGTAGCCTTGGAACTGGGCCGCGAGGCTGACGAACAGCGCGAGATTCAGTTGGTCGGTGGCGTACTGTCGCCCTCGTCGTTTGCCTGTCATCTTGCTATGCACGTGTTCCAAGCTGTCCAATGCGGCACAGCGTTCTGAACACCAGCGGCTGTAGGCCGGTGAGCATGCGGGCATGGTACGACTCTAGACGCACGAGGTGTTAGGCATGGCGTGTTGCATCCCTTGAATTCGAGTGTCGCGCAGGACAATGACGCGATGGATAAATGGATAGTTCCGCTTGTCGCCGCGGCAGTAGGTGCCGCGGCGACGATTGGAGCCGCCTACTTGGCGGCGGCGAAAGACCGCCGTGACATGCGCGGCAACATACTCAGGACATCGAGATAGCCGGCAAACTGCCGGACGATTCAACTGAAAGACGCGCCCTCGACGAGTACATACACGAGCGCGTGTTAGTGCTTACCGCGGAGTCCGTCCGCAGCGACGCGTTCACCAGGGAACTGTCGTTCACCGCCATCCCGTATGTAGTTCTCGTCGGGTATGCGATCGGCGATCAAACAGGGGACGCGTGGCGAGGGCTGTCGATTGCAGTCGCCGCCTACTTTTACGTCGCTATCGTTGTCCGCGGGATTAGCCGAGCGCGAAACAAGGCGGTAGACAGGCGAATCAACGAGATTGCTCGGCGGAACGAACACTGAGCATCGCACGCTGTGTGTGTTGTGTGTGTGCTTGGCGACGTTCGGTACGTCCGCGCAGGTGTAACAGTCAAACAGGAAAATGGTCTCTGAGCTGCACTTTTCCGTGGAGCCGCCTAGGAGAATCGAACTCCTGACCTATTCATTACGAGTGAATCGCTCTACCGACTGAGCTAAGGCGGCGTGCTGCGCGAGGCAGCGGTCACGAGTGTAGCGAGCCGCGTCGGTGGAACCAAAACCGGCACCGAGACCGGGCATGGTGGGTGCCCTCAGAATGGGAAGTCGCGGTCGCACGGGACCGCGACCGGCGAGCTCGGGTCGAGTGCATTCTGCACCAGCGCGGCCACGGTCGGCGAGTAGATCATGCCCAGATGCCCGACCGTCGACGCCGGGCACACGTTCTGCACGACGACGTTCGTGACGTTCGGCGCGGGTTCCATCAGTGCGTTACGCAGCGGGAAGACCACTTCGTCGTGCGTGGTGGCCAGGTTGACGTACTTGATGTTCGAGTGGTTGGGCCCGTTGTCGCCCTCGCCGCGCGGCACGGGCTTACCGCCGAACGAGTAGCCGCGGTTCGCTCCGGATATATCGACGATGGTGCCGATCTGTGCGGCTCTGCCGGGCAACTGCGTGACCGACTGCGCAACCGCTGCGCCCTGCGAGTGTCCGACGAGGTCGACGGTGCTCGCCCCGGTCTCGCGACGGACGTGGTCGATGAATGTGGCGAGCTGCTGCGTCGACGTCGCTCTGGGCGCCAGTCCGCCGACCGAACCGCTTCCCGGTACCTGGCCGAACGTGAAGGTGTAGACGCAAAAACCCGCGTTGGCCAGCGTCGGAGCGAGGAATGACCACGCTGACGACTGATTCGAGGTCGTGCCGTGCACCAGGATGACGGGATCGCGGTCGTACCGATCGTGACAGTCGGGTCGATTCGCGCCGGCGGGGGCGGCGTCGGCGGGCCCGGTCAGCCCGTCGCGTTGGGCGGCCACCACGTCGGTGGTCACCGGGAACGGGTCGGCGAGTGCCGCGCCGGCCCCGAATGATGTCCCCACCAGACCTGCTACCGCGAGCACCAGCGCCGCACATGCGCGTGTGTGCATGCCGTCGATCATCCCAGAATGTGCCGTCTCGCGGTGGTCGACGAAGAACTGCGTGAACTCCCGACAACCAGTTCATCTCGATCAGACACAACCGCGACCCACATACGACGATCCGCCGTACCGTCGGGCTATGGCCCCTTCTCCGCGAAAGCCCGTCACCGCAGCAGACGCCAGCACTCGGCTGTCCGACCCCTGGCGGGTCATCGGCAACAGCGTGCGTGCGGGGTACGACACCGGCTCGATGGCTCGCGGCGTGCGCTTCCTCCATCGGATCGCGCAGGAAGCAGAGATCGCCGACCACCACCCCGACATCGATCTGCGTTACGGCACAATCCATCTCACTCTCTCGACGCACAGTGCGCACCGCATCACCGAAGCCGACGTCGGGCTGGCGAACCTCATCGCACAGATCGCTCGCGAGCTTGAACTCGAACCGCTCGCCATGCCGGAGGCCCGCTTCGACGTCGCCATCGACGCCCTCGACATCGACAAGATCCGACCCTTCTGGATCGCTGTGCTCGGCTACAAGCAACTCGACGGCGACGCGCGCGAGCTCGAAGCGGCCGACCTCGTCGACCCCGCCGGACGTCTCCCCGCGATCTGGTTCCAACAGATGGACACCGAACGGGCTGAACGCAACCGGATACACCTCGACCTCTGGATCCCGCACGACGAGGTGGAAGCCCGAATGCGCGCCGCACTCGACGCCGGCGGCACGCTGGTCACCGACGAGTTCGCGCCCTCGTGGTGGGTACTCGCCGACGCCGAGGGCAACGAGCTGTGCCTGTGCACCTGGCAGGAGCGCGACGACAAGGGTTACGTCGGCGCTTAGCACGCCTCACTGCGCGAAAGCGCCCACGATCTCGGTGATGTCGTCGAGGGTTTGCTCCCAGCCGTACAGCACGTCGTCGTAGGTCAGCCGAAGGGTGGGTCGGCCCTGCGTGAGTGATCTGCGGTCGCGGTGCCGATCGTTGGTGTAGTTCGCAGGGCTGAGGTGGTAGAGCTTGCTGTCGCATTCGATCAGGAGCCGGCCGATCCGCAGGTCCGCGTGCTCGGCTTCGGATATCTCGGGTTGTACCTCGACCTCGAAACCGGCCCGGCGACAACGGACTCGGGTCAGACTCTCGGTCCCGGACATCGACCGCGGATCGCATTCGAGAAGCAGGGCCTCGATGAGTGGACTCGTCTGGGGCAGCATCAGGCGAAGGTCATCGACATCGATGTCGAGCGTGTGCATCGCCGAATCGAGCGTGGCGATCGTGTCGTCGTCCTTCATGCAGCCCGCGGCGCACACCAGAGACAGACCGATGGTGTCGGTGATGGTGGTGACGGGAAGTGGCGCGCCGGGAAGTGTGCAGTAGTCCGCGCGCCTCGGTGTCGCGCTCTTGCCTGCGCGCACATGGAGCGATTCGTATCCGGGCGGCACCCATAACTTGTGCTTGGTGAGCGCCGACGCGCAGGAGAGTGCGCCATAGCGTTTGGCTGCGGCCACGGCGTCCGGATCGGCTTCTGGCTGGGCGTACCAGCCGCGGCGGGGAACGAGGAGTTCGCCGCGACGCACCTTTCTGCGTAGGTCGGCGTCGGTGAGCCCGCGTGCCCGGAGCTCTGGCCGAGAAAAGACGCCGAGGTTGACCGCGTCGGGGTCGATTGCGCCGAGCGGGAGCGCATCGGGAGTGAGGTCGGGATTCACCGGAGGTCGAATAGCCATGGCATTTGGACGTGCACCGTCCGCAAAGGTTCCAAGCCGTTCCCGTTTTCAGTCATTTTCAGAGGCGCCCGGCCGCAAAAGCCCAGGTCGGCTCGCCGGGAAGGATCAGAAATGACTGAAAACGGGAGAGCGCAGAAACGGTGGAGCCCAGAAACGGGAGAGCTGAGGCGGCCTGGTGTGACGCAAGCGAGCATGTCGTGCCTCCGCGGAGATATTCGGTGTCGCTCCGCCCCGACTAGCTCACAAAGATTCGACTCGCTAAGCAATCAGGAGTACAACTTGTATCTATGTTGGATCTGAGCGCTACATCGGCGGCCGATCGGGTGTACGACGAGGTCAAGGAACTCATCCTGACCAACGCCATCGCCGGCGGCGAGCTGATCAGCGAGGGCGAGGTGGCGCAGCGCTGCGAGGTCAGCCGCACCCCCGTGCGTGAAGCGTTTCTTCGGTTGCAGGCAGAAGGCTGGATGCGGCTGTACCCGAAACGCGGCGCGCTGGTGCTGCCGGTGACCGACACCGAGGCCCGCGACGTTGTCGACGCCCGGATTCTCATCGAGTCTCACGCGGTACGCGGACTCGTCGCCCGCGACCTGCCCACCGGCGACCTGGTGGCGGACCTGCGCCGCAATCTGGCCGCACACGCGAAAGTGGGACCCGACGACATCGCGGACTTCTCCCGTCTCGACGCGCAGTTCCACCAGCTCATCGTCTCGGCCGGGGCCAACGGCGTACTCGCCGACTTCTACCTCGGTCTCGCGGAACGCCAGCGGCGCATGACCACCGCGAGCGTGCACCGGGAGCCGACCATGACGCCCCGGATCATTGCCGAGCACACCGCGCTCGTCGACGCCATCGAATGCGCAGACGCCGACAGATTCACATCACTGCTCGTCGACCACGTCGCGGGTGTTCATCGCATCGACGATGTCTACGCCGTCCACGCGACCGACGCGAGCGCCGCCCACACAGAGGAAGGACAACGGTGACTACTACCGCAGACAACGCCACCCCCACGGTGACCGGTCCGACGGTTCGTCGCACCGCGTGGATCGCGGTGGCACTTGCCGTCTTCGCATCGGCCTGGGGTGGAAACGAATTCACGCCGCTGCTCGTGATGTACCGCGAGACTGGCAATTTCGGGGCCGTCGCGGTCGACGCGTTGCTGTTCCTCTATGTGGTCGGCATCGTGCCCTCGCTGTTGATCGGCGGTCCACTGTCGGATCGGTACGGGCGTCGCCCGCTGATGTTGCCCGCACCGGTGTTCGCCGCGGTGGGGTCGCTGCTCCTGGCACTCGGTGCGAATTCTGTTGTGCTGCTGTCGATCGGACGCGTGTTCAGCGGAATCGCGTTGGGACTGTCGATGGCGGTCGGCGGCAGTTGGATCACGGAGTTGTCGGTACGTGGTGGCGCCGGAGCGGCATCCGGGGCCCGGCGCGCCGCGATGAGCCTCACCGCCGGATTCGGCATCGGTGCGGGCGTCGCCGGTGCGCTGGCTCAGTGGGCACCGTGGCCGCACGTGCTCGCCTACCTGGTGAACATCTCGCTTGCGGCCATCGCTCTGGTGCTCCTGCTTGTCCGCGCACCCGAAACGCGTTCGCCCAGTAGCACTCCCGGACGACTCGTCGACGACCTGAAGATCCCGTCGGCGGCGCACCGTCGGTTCCTGTTCGTGGTGCTGCCGGTTGCGCCGTGGGTGTTCGGCGCATGCGCATCGGCATACGCGATCATCCCCGCGCTGATGTCGGCGCGCACCGCCGGAGCGCCGATCGCGTTCGCCGCGCTGTGCTGTGTGCTCGGACTCGCGGCGGGTTTCGGCATCCAGTCGCTGGGACGTCGCATCGACAACCCCGACGGTGTGCGCGGCGTCGCCGCCGCACTCACGGTGTTGGCAATCGGAATGGCGTTGGCGGCGTTGGCTGCTCACATGTTGACGATCTGGATGTCGCTGATCGCTGCGACGGTTCTGGGCTGCGGCTACGGCATGGCGATGATCGCGGGTCTACTCGAGGTGCAACGGATCGCGGCCCGCAGCGGCCGAAACGACCTCGCCGGGCTCACCGCGGTGTTCTACAGCGTCACCTACCTGGGGTTCGCGATTCCGGCTGTGCTGGCGTTGATCACCGAGTTCTGGCACGCGGTCACCTACACGCACATGTTCATCTTCGGGATCGTCGCGGCACTGCTGTGTCTCGCCGTCGCGCTGTACGGGCATCGTCGGCACGCCGTGGCCGCCTGACCGATAGGGGTCAGGCCCGCCCAGGGCTCCTGGTGAACATCGTGTGCAGCAGTTCCAGTTCGACGGTGGAGGCCGTGGTCAGTACGTCGGGCGCCGGATCGTCGACGTCCCAGACGGTCTGGAGCACCTCGCGTCCGGCGTCGGTGATGCGTACCTCTTTTCGACGACGGTCGCTCGACGACGGCTCGCGGACCACATATCCCGCGGACTCGAGGTCGGACACCGCGACCGACGCCGCGGGGGCATCGATGGTGGCGGCGTGAGCGATCTCGGTGATCGTCAGCGGGCCGTTCCTCAACCGCTTCAGCACCCGAATCCTGCTGAACGGCAACCCTGTTTCGGCAACCACCGTGCGACGCCAGGCGTCGCGTGAATCGGTCACGAACGAGGTGAGTTCGCGCCAGACCTGCGCGACGAGTTCGTCGTGGGGGACAGGGCCGTGCTCGTCGGCTGCTCCGGGTTCAGGCATGGGACATCTCCGGTTCGATCAGCCGATCTGAGACGGTCTGCGCGGTGCGTAGCGCCCACGGTGTGGTGGACACGATACCGAGTACGAGAATCGCTGCGCTGAAAGCGATCACGATCCACCACATGGCCGTCATCGCACTCGAGAAGTCGATGGCCGTGTGCGCCGCGGCCAAGCCGGTGACGCTACCGGCAAGTGCCACACCGAGACTCACGCCGATCTGGCGGCTCGTCGACGCCACGGCGCTGGCAGCTCCGGCTCGATGTCGGGGCATGCCTGCGACCGCGGAGTTGGTGATGGGCGCGTTGATCATCCCGAAGCCGAGTCCGAAGATGAAGAACATGAAGGCCAGCAAGGGGACCGGGGTCGCGTCGTCGATGAACAGCATCATCGACGAACTGATGAGGAGTGCGATCCCGGCGATCACGAGCGACGGTCGCGTGCCCCAGCGGCCGACCGCGCGCCCGGAGAGTGGCGAGCAGATCAAGACCGCTATCGCGGGTGGAACGAGCATCGCACCGGTGCCGACGGCGCTGAACCCGCGGTCCTCCTGTAGGTAGAGCGACATCAGGAACAAGAACCCGCCCCAGTTGGCGAACGCGCAGATCGCGATCACGGTTGCCGACGCGAACGGGACGCTGCCGAAGAATCGGAGGTCGATGAACGGGTCGTCGTGGCGTCGTTCCCACAGGACGAAGCCGACGAAAGCTGCTGCGGCGACGGCGAATACGATTACGGTGCGCGGAGATCCCCACCCGTGACCAGGACCTTCGATGAGGCCGTAGACGGCGCCGCCGAGTGCGATCATCGCCAATGCCTGTCCGACGGGATCGAGTGTGCGCATGATGGGCGAGCGTGATTCGGGGACGAGGATGGCGGTGAGCACGATCGCGATCAGACAGATCGGCAGGTTGATCCAGAACACCGCACGCCACCCGATGGTGTCGATGAGCACGCCGCCGACGATCGGGCCGGCGGCCATCGAGATTCCGACCACCGATCCCCACACGCCGATCGCGCGGGCGCGCTCGCGAGGGTCGACGAAGATCTGCGTGATGATCGACATCGCCACGGGGTTGAGCATCGACCCACCGACGGCCTGCAGGGCGCGGGCGGCGATCAGGACGCCGACGCTCGGCGCGAGGCTGCACGCGAGCGATCCGATCGCGAACGTGACCAGACCGATCTGGAACAAACGCTTCCGGCCGTACCGGTCGGCAGTGGCTCCGGACACCATCAACAGACTGGCCAGCACCAGCGTGTAGATGTCGATGACCCACTGCAACGACGACACGCTCGCGTTCAGATCCGTGCGGATCGCCGGCAGGGCGACGTTGACGATGGTGGCGTCCATCGACACGATCAGCAGGCTCATGCAGCAGGTGCCGAGGATCGCCATCTTCCTGCGCGGCGTCAGCTCGACGGAGGTAGTTGTGGACATACAAAGATTGTAGAACTACAAGCATTCGACGTCCAGGGGTCACGGCACACGGTCAACGGCGACAAAAGGGTGGCGCGGTAACCTGCACGAGGTCGACCGGTTCAACGGACCGGGATGAATCCGGTTCGGGCCGGTTGAGTGAGAGGACGGGTGTCAGTGCTGCTCGGGGCGTGGGTGAGTGTGGTGACCGTCGTCCTACTCATTGTTCCCGGGGCGTGCGTCGGTCGTCGGATGACGCTGAGCTGGCCCGTCGCGATCGCAGCGGGCGCGCCGATCACCTTCGCGATCGTGAGCGTGTCCACCGTGCTCTACGGCGCGATCGGTTTCGAATGGAACGTCATCACCGCCCTGGTCGCCGTCCTCGTCGCGTATGCGCTGGCCTGGGTTTATGCCGCGCTGCTGGGCACGCGGGCGGGACGTCGAATAGCTCCGGCACCGGCCGCGACGTCGACCTCGGGGGACGGGACGGTCGACGCTCCGCTGAGCTGGCGTGCGGCGCTGCGCGGGGGCATCGGCATCGCGCTCGGGGCGATCATCATCGCGATCACGTGCATCAGGCCGATCGCCAATACCGCGTTCGCCGGACTCGACAGCATTCCTCAGGTCTGGGATTCGCTCTGGCATGCGAGTTCGCTGCGCTGGATTCACGAGACCGGCGTCGGATCGTCGTTGCGCATGGGCGAGCTCATGAACTACGACACCCACGGCTTCAACTACTACCCGAATACGTGGCACGCGCTCGGCGCTCTTGAGATTCCGCTGACCGGCGCGAACCCGGTGCAGCTGTACAACACCTACTCGCCCGCGACGTTGGCGGTCACGGTCACGCTCGGCGTCGCGTCACTCGCGTACTGGTTTGCGCGCCACCGCTTCGACACCTCGACGTCGGCGTTGATCGCCGGTGTTGCGGGCGCGGTGGCGGCGCTGTTCCCGTCGCTGCCGTATGTCGAGGTGCAGTTGACCTCGGTGCCGAATGCCGTGGGTGTGTCGATGGCGCCCATCGCCGCAGTGCTGACGATCAGTGCGGTACGCGATCGACGTCGGGTGCTGCCCGCGGCCGTCGCGGTCTCCGGCGTCACGGCGACGCATCCATCCGGACTGATCCTGGTGGGTGTGATCGTCGGGGTGTGGTGGCTGTTCGAGGCGCTGCGTCGGCCCGTGCACAGCCGCGTCGGAGACTTCGTCACCCTGGCGATCGCCGGGCTGGCGACCGTGGTGCTGGTCTTCCCGGTTGTACTGGGCACGATCCGCGTCGCCGATACCAACGAGCTGCCGTTCTTCGACTTCCGTGTCGACACGGTCGGTGTGCTCGAAGGACTTTCGCAGGCGCTGTTCAACGGCACGGTGCCGTTGCAGACGCAGGACTATCCGGTGTGGGGTCTGGTGATCCTCACCGTGCTCGGTGTTGTTGCACTGCTGTGGCTACGGTGTTGGGGCGGGCTGGTGACCTGGGCGATCTTCGTGTTGGTCACCGCCAATTCGGTTGTCTCGCTTGGCCCGCTGTCGGCGCCGCTCGGGGTGATCGGCGGCTACTTCTACAACTCGCCGCATCGGCTGACGTTCGTGGTGGCACTGTTCTGTGCGGCGGCCGCGGGCGTCGCGGTGGGAATCGCGGCGTCGGCCGTGTCGCGGTGGGTGGCGCGGTCGGGGTCCGGCGACCGCGTTGCGACGCAGCGACGTTGGGCTGTTCCGGTCACGTTTGCCGTCCTGCTGGTGTTGATCGCGGGCGCTGCTGTGTGGCGTTACCCGTCGAACGCGCAGATCGCATCGAAGGAACGGGGCGAAAAGCTGGTCGGCAGAGACGATCTCGCCGCATACCACTGGCTCGATCGTCAGCCAGACGCGCACGACGCGCTGATCCTGAACAACCTCGATCAGGGCACCGGGTGGCTGTATCCGGTGACCGGACTGACCCCGTTGTTCTCGTTCTATCGGGCAAACGAGTTCTCTGAACGCCAGCGCGACTTGTACTGGGGGACAGCGCAAATCGGTGCCGATCCGCACGTCGATCAGATCGTGCGCGACATGAACGTGCACTACGTCATCGACAGTCCGCCGAGTTACTGGCCGTTCCAGAACGGTGTCCCCGACCCGGAGCACGGTGTGCAGGGCGACCCGTTCCTGGCGCTCCGGGAGCACGGCGCGCCGGGGCTGACGCCGGTGTTCAGGCAGGGCAACGTGACGGTGTATCGGGTCAACGAGAACGTGCTCACCGCGCCACGCTGAACCGCTGCGAGCCGTACCCCTCAGGCGTCCGGGTAGCCCTCCGGGTTGTTCGACTGCCAGCGCCAGGTGTCGACGCACATGTCGTCGATTGTCTTGCCCGCGAACCAGTTCAGCTCCTTGTTCGCCCTCGTCGGGTCGGCGTACGACGCCGCGATGTCGCCGGCTCGACGCGGTGCGATCTCATACGGGATCGGCTTACCGCTGGCGCGTTCGAAGGCCTGCACCACCTGCAGTACCGAAACGCCCTGTCCGGTACCGAGATTCCAGGTCGACATGGGTTCGGACCCTGCGCTGATTCGTTCCAGTGCCGCGACATGCCCTGCGGCGAGGTCGTCGACGTGGATGTAGTCGCGCACGCCGGTGCCGTCGGGGGTGTCGTAGTCGTCGCCGAAGATCGAGAGCTTCTCCCGACGTCCGACGGCGACCTGTGCGACGAACGGCATCAGGTTGTTGGGGATACCGCTGGGGTCCTCGCCGATCTGTCCGCTCGGGTGGGCGCCGACCGGGTTGAAGTAGCGCAGCGCGGCGATGCGCCAGACGGGATCGCTGGCGGCGACGTCGCGCAGCACCTGCTCGATCATCACCTTGGTCCAGCCGTACGGATTGGTCGCCGACGTCGGGGAGTCCTCGGTCATCGGGAGTACCGGCTCTGCGCCGTACACCGTGGCCGACGACGAGAACACCAACCGGTGCACGTCGTGGCGTCGCATTGCGCGCAGCAGCGAGAAGGTGCTGCCCAGGTTGTTCTCGTAGTACTCGAGCGGCTTGGCCACCGACTCGCCGACCGCCTTGAACCCCGCGAAGTGGATCACGGCGTCGACGTCCTCGTGGTCGAAGAATTTCTCCGTCTTGTCGACGTCGGTGAGATCAAAGGAATGGACCGGTATGTGGACGCCGGTGAGGCCCTCGAGTCGGCCGATGACCGTCGGCTTGGCGTTGCTGAAGTCATCGACGACGACGACGTCGTGTCCTGCTTCGACGAGTCGGATCACGGTGTGTGAGCCGATGTAGCCGGCCCCTCCACTGACGAGTACACGCATGACAATCACGGTAAGCGGTCGGACTGGGATTCATCCACGCGGACCCTGTGAGCTACCCCTCGGTGAACAGTTTGCTGCGAAGCACGCTCTCGGGTTGCGGTGGTCGAGCGCGTGAGGCCGAATGTGGTGATGGAGTCGTATGAACTCGTGAGGCTGAGGGGCGACGTGCGGTGCTGACTGCCGAGGTTGCTTCGTTCGACATCGCCGCTGCCGCGGGCTGGTACTCGGCGGTGGCGGGTCTGCTCGCGGGTTTCGCGCTGCTGGCGGTACTGCTGCCACTCGACCATGACACCCGCGACGACGATGCCGAGGCTGCAGGGGCGAGCGGCGTGATCGTGTTCACCAGCGCGTTCTTCTCGCTGCTGATCCTCGCGTTCAGCTATGCGATCCTCTCGGGTCGGTCGAACGGTCCGGTGGCCGCGCATGAACAGCAGCTCAACGGTGCCGCGTTCGGCCTGGCGTCGCTGTTGCTGCTGCTCGGTCTGCGGGAGGTGCTGCGGCTTTACGGCACCAACCGGTCGATCATGCAGCCTGCGCAGAACCTCGTCGCTCGCACCACGGCATTGTGGGGGCCGATGATCGTGGTGGCGTTGCAGTTCAGCAACACCCTCGACACCGAGGCGCTGCGCGAGGGCGGCCACCTGCGATTGGAGTGGCCATTCTCCACCGGCATCCGAATCAATGTCGTGGTGTCGATTGTGGCCATCATCCTGATCGTGTTGGTGCCCCTCGTCGGGCGGAACCGGCACGTCGCTGCAACGACGACGGCGGTGATCGGCAGGGTGACCCTCGGATTCACGGTGGTCGTCACCCTGTGGTGCGCGTTGGTGGTGCCACTGCTGCCGTCGGATTTCGTGCTCGGCGCGGTGCTGGAACATGTGACGCTCGCAGTGGCTGCGGTGGCCGCCGTCGTGTACTCGTGGGCCGCTTGGATGACCCGCTGAATTGCTTGGGTAGGCGGCCGCGCCGACACGAATGCGCGGTCTGACAAGCTGTGCTCACCGGAATGTGGTCGCAAGCGAGACGAGGGATCATGGGGTCAGAGCGCACCGACGTGGAGTTCACGTCCGACGGCGTCGTCATCCGAGCCTGGCTCTATCGACCGAAGTCGGCGAATCCGCCGATCATCGTGATGGCGCACGGTCTCGGCGGCGTCAAGACAATGAGGCTCGACGCCTTCGCCGAACGTTTTGCCGACGCGGGCTACGCATGCCTTGTCTTCGACTACCGACACTTCGGTGACAGCGATGGCGAGCCGCGGCAACTGTTGTCGGTGCGCAGGCAACTCGCCGACTACGACGCCGCGATCACCTACGCGAAGTCGCTCGACGGGGTCGACGCCGCTCGGGTCGTTGTGTGGGGGTCGTCGTTCTCGGGGGGTCACGCGCTGACGTTGGCGTCGCGTCATCCCGGGCTCGCCGCGGCGATTTCGCAGTGCCCGTTCACCAGCGGTATCGCGTCCCTGACCGCACTCGACCCGATCTCGTCGGCAAAAGTCACGGCGCGCGCAATCGCCGACCTTGCGTCGAGCGCGGTTGGTCGCGACCCGGTGACGGTGGGGCTGACCGGACACGGTCACGACGCCGCGCTGATGACCGCACCGGACGCCGAATCGGGCTACCTGTCGTTGGTGCCCGACGGGGCGTCGTTCTCCGATCGTGTCACCGCGCGCACCGGTCTCGCGATTCCGCTCTACTCGCCTGCGCGGAAGGCATCGCGTATCAGCCTCCCCACATTCGTCGCGATCTGCGAGACCGACAGTGTCGCCCCATCCGGTCCGACAGTGCGTGCGGTACAAGGCAATCCGCACATCACAGCGAAGATCTACCCGTACGGACACTTCGATATCTACGTCGGTGACGCCTTCGAGGACGTGGTCGCCGACGAGGTGGCATTCTTGCGCGACGTCGTACCCGTCAACCCTCAGCGAGCGAGCGCGGCCGACGCTCACGCCGGGCGGTCACCGATCTCGAGCCCCGCCAGCGACGAAGTGCCGTCGTAGATGACGCGACCCCATTCCCGCACGGTGCAGCGCAGGGTTCCGTCGAGGAATTCGTAATCGGTGTCCACGTTGCGCCGCTCGTGAGGTATCGGCACCGGCAGCACGGGCGGTTCTCCGACACCGTGGCCGTCGAGTTCGATGGCGAATCGCACTGTGCGCGCAGTGATGTGCCAGTGCCAGGTGTTCCGGTCGAAGTGGTAGCTGGTCAGTGCGGGCGGGGTGATGCGCAGCACCCGTAAGCCGATGCGCACGACCACTCCGGTGACTTCCTGCTTCACCGGGCCGAGTTCGAGTAGCCCACCGGAGAACGCGACGCACACGTCGTCGTCGCCGAAGTCATGCGCCTCGCCCCACCACCACCGCTGCGGGAAACCGGCACCCCAGTTGCGTTCGCAGTAGAGCCGGGCGTCGTCGAACCGCCAGTCCACGCCGGGCGCGGTGACCGTTGCCGACGCCCGGCCGCCAAGACAGTAAGCGTGCCAGTACTGGTTGAGGAACGGGATCGAAGAGAACACCCCGCCGCCGCCGAACGCCTTCGGCCAGGGTCGGGTGTTGTCGACACGCAGGTCGACGGTGACGTCGTCGATGGTCAGAGTGATTCCGCCTCGATTGGCATCGAGGTAATTCCCCTGTTCCTGCGCGCGGACGGAGAACTGGCGAGGATCGGCCACCGCAGCACCGATCGCTGCCTGGCGGACGACGGCGCCGGGTTCGAGCACGATGGCCGCCGTCGACCAGTCCCCGGCGTCGTGGCGGTTGCAACTGCACAGTGCGACCACTGCGCGGCCGGTTGCCCGGTCGGTCAGCCGCCAGAACCAGCCCTCCATCTCGGTGCCGTGGGACGGCAAGGGGTCGCCGTATGGGACATCGGCACCGGTGCGGCGATAGAGCGCCACGAGTTCGCGGAGCGGCCAGTCGAGGGGGCGCATACCCGAGTGTGGCATCCGGGCGGGATCTGCATGCGAGTCCTGCGTGATGTCGCGTCGAGTCACTTCGGGCAGGTGTGCGTCGCCACGGCACCGCCCGCGAGCGTTCCGATCGGCCCGACAGTCGGCGGCGAGAGGCACTGCATCACGCCGCCGAGCGTCGGGGTGAGGGTGCGCGGGTCGAATTGGAATGTCCAACGCAGGTGGAGATCCGACGACGGCCGTCGACCGGGGTACATTCCGAACGCCTCGGGGAGCGTCGAACCGGGTCCGCGCCCGACAAAGGCATAGCGCCGAGTGCCGGGGACGCCCTGATTTGCACTGCGGAGCTTGCGTAACACCGTGAAGAAGTACGGGGCGCTGCCCGGACTGTCCTGACGGTAGATCCCCGCGAACTCGTAGACCTGGACGCCCGTGGCGAACAGTGCCTGGTAGGGCAGGTTCGCCACGTCGTTGACGATCGAAGAGTTTGTCGGTGCGGCATCGGCGTGGGTGCTTTGCGTGAACGTCACGCCGCCGGCCACCGCTACGGCGACCAGCGCCGTTGTGACACGGGTGCCGAGAAGCTTGCAGCCGGTACGGCGAGCCGAACCCATGCTGACCTCCGATGGTCGACGCCCCGACAGACCTCCCTCTCGCTCCAGAGTGTCGACGGTCGACGGGTGTGTCATCTCTCGCGACTCAATGAAACGAACCTGTTATCGGCGACAAGGGCCTAGCCGACGATTGGTGGCCTTTCGGTCACAGTGGCTCAGCCGCCGCAACGATTTCCGAGAATTGCAGCGCCGCCGGTCAGCGGTCCGATGGGGCCGGAGATGAGCTTCGGGCACGGCAGGGGGTGCGGGTCGTAGCTCAGCGGCTGCAGCGTCTGGGGGTTGACGCGGAAGTAGAAGTTGCCGAGGTTGTGCGGCTCGGGATGCAGTCGCGAGTAGAGGGCGAAGACCTCCGGCAGCTGTGTGCCGGGGCCGAGTCCGACGAACCCGTATCGCAGGCTCCCCAGCTTGCCCTCGCGTGGGTTGTGCAGCTTCCGGAGCACGGTGTAGTAGTACCGCGGGGTGATTCCGGTCGAATCGGACGTGCCGCGAACCGTCGTCGCATACTCGTAGACCTGGACGCCCGCGCCGAAGAGTGCCTGGTAGGTCAGGTCGCCGAGTTGGTCGACCTGGTGGATGCCGGGTTGCGTCGGCGCGGCGTGCGCGCTGGGTGCTGTTGCTACCGCCGCGCCGCTCGCGATGGTTGCCGCGGCGAGTGCGGCTACGACGCCGCGACGAATACGTGAAGCTGTGACCATGAGAATCTCCGATGCCGAGTGTGCTGGACGAACCTCTGTATTAGGATTCGTAGCGGCGTCGAAAATCGTTAGCCTGCGTAATTCAATGAGACGACGGCCGAGGCCTCGGTGTCGATAAATCCCATTCGGGGTGCTCAGTCACCCACCCGGCTCCAGAATTTCCCCTCAATTCCGTTGTCTCGCAGAAACTCCTCCAAATCGTCCGTGTATGTGAACCGATCCTTTATGGTCGGCAGCAGTTCGTCGTCGGATTCGAGGCCGAGTAGGTCCCGGAGCTGTGCGACCACGTCGGACGAGAACTGCTTCTTGAACTCGTACTCGTGGGCACCGAAGAATTGCTCGACGCCGCCGCCGAGGTCGTGGCCCTCGATCATGAGTCCACCGTCGTCGGTGAGCCGGACGACTCGCAGCATGGTGCCCTTGCTGTCGTGGACGTTGGTGATGACCACACTGTTCGGGGGTTGGGGTTCTGGGTTCATCTGCCGCCTTGCGGTCGAGAGGGATTCAGGATGGGACTTCGGGAGAGTGGGGCCTCGATAGGGCTTTTCTCGATTCCGAGAATAGCGCTTATCGCAAGTGTGCGTAAAGTGTCCGACCGCGACGCTGGCTTGTTGAACATGAGACGACGGGTCAGTCGTCGGGGTGCCCGGCATGCCCGGGCGGCGCGCGGCGTGAGGGCTGATGTCGGCGGCTCTCCGCACAGCCACCTGATCTGTGTGCAGCCACCTTGGGCGGTGCAGAAGGTAGCTGTGCACAGATGAGGTAGCTGCGCGTCGAGTCGCGCCCAGTGCCAGCTAGTGCACGGCTCGGGCTAGTTCGACGGCTTGTCGGCCAGTCGTCGGGGTGCTGGGCATGCCCGGGCGGCGCGCGGCGTGAGGGCTGATGTCGGCGGCTCTCCGTACAGCCACCTGATCTGTGTGCAGCCACCTTGGGCGGTGCAGAAGGTAGCTGTGCGCAGATGAGGTAGCTGCGCGTCGAGTCGCGCCCAGTGCCAGCTAGTGCACGGCTCGGGCTAGTTCGACGGCTTGTCGGCCAGTCGTCGGGGTGCTGGGCATGCCCGGGCGGCGCGCGGCTGAGGGCTGATGTCGGCGGCTCTCCGTACAGCCACCTGATCTGTGTGCAGCCACCTTGGGCGGTGCAGAAGGTAGCTGTGCACGGATGAGGTAGCTGCGCGTCGGGGTGCTGGCTCTGGGACCATCTCGTGCACGGCTCCGGCCGGTTGGACCCGGGATGAAGGCGCTACTTCTCGCGTTCGCGCCGGTTTGACCGTCGGATGACCATGTCGTCGGCGACGCTGAACAGCAGAACACGCGTGTCGTCCGACAGCGCCCGCCAGCGGTGGGGGACCCCGGCGTCGATGTAGAGCGAGTCGCCGGCACGGAGTGTCTCCTCCCGTTCGCCGTCGGCGCTGCTAAGCGTGGCGTGCGCACTCCCATTGATCACGTACATGATCTCGTCGTGGGCGTGGGTGAACTCTCTGTCATCGTGTGCCGAACCGGTGAATTCCAGTCCCCGCAGCGCCTTCTTGCCCCGCACCAGTGAACGCACCTGGGCGTCCGGTTCGTCGGAAAGGGTGAGCAGTTCGTCGTCGGCCCTGGCAACGGGGTCGGCGTCGGTGTCGGCATCGGCAAGCAGGACCGTTGCCGTGGTGCCGAGGGCATCCGCGACGGTCTGCAGCGACCGGAGGCTGGTGTTGGTGCGGCCGTTCTCGAGCTGACTGAGAAACGACGCTGACAGTCCGGTCTGTTCGGACATCTGCGCCAGTGTGAGCCCCTTCTCCAGTCGAGCGGCGCGGATCACGCCGCCGAGTTGTGCGGAATCGAGGGTCTTGCCGCGTGTCAGTCCGGTGGTCACCGGTAGTCCTCTCGCCGTGGGTGCCGCTGCGCGACCCCATGTAAACGACGCTGCTCCGAACGGGAATCCAGAGTTAACGCCAGCGTGACCAGAACTCTGGCCAACTCTCCTAATGTGACTGAAGATTCAGTACTGAATATTCAGTATCAACTCTTCGGTACTGAACCTTTGGTCAGTTCGATTCTAGGAGATCCAGATGGAACAGAACACGCTCAAACGACGAGGTGTCGGCCTTATCGGCGTCGATCCTGCAGTTTCGGCGGGCGGCTACACGCTGTACGCGCCGCTGAACGGCTCGGGGCAGGTGTACTTGGTTGATGCCGAGGGCAACGAAGCTCACCGGTGGGACCTGCCCTACCGCCCGGGGCGACACGCGCGTCTGCTCGACGACGGCTCGTTGGCTTACAACGGAAGTCTCGTCGGCGCTGAATCGGGCGTCGAACCGCTCTTCGACATGTGGCGCAAGTACGGCGGGGGTTCGATGGCGCGATACGACGCGTCGGGAAACCTACTCAGCGAGCACGTCGACGCCCTGCAACACCACGATGCCAACCACCTCGACGATGGCAGCATCCTCTACGCCTCGGTCGAACCACTGACCGGCAACCGTGCGCGCGCTGTGCGCGGCGGATTCCCCGGCACCGAGGCGCTTGGTGGCGACAAGGGCGACGTCGTATACGCCGATGTCATCAACCATGTTGACGCGCAGGGGCAAATCGTATGGCAGTGGCGGGCGTTCGACCATCTCGACGTCACGAACTTCCCGCTGCAGCCGCACTATTGGCGCGAACACTGGCCACTCATCAACAGTGTTGCACCGCTCGGCGACGACAAAGTGGTGGCAAGTCTGCGCAGCGTGTCGGCGGTGATCGTCATCGACAAGGCCTCCGGAGATGTTGTCTGGCAGCTGGATTCGAGTGTTGTTGCGCAACAGCATCATGTGACGCCGCTGCCGAACGGCACTCTGCTCATCTTCGACAACGGCACCTTCCGTACCGGCGAGTCGGTCACCTATAGCCGCGTGATCGAGGTCGACCCCGAGACCAAGCAGATCCTGTGGAGCTACACGGACCCGATCCGTGAGACCTTCTTCACGCCCTATATGGGCGGGGCGCAACGACTTTGGAACGGAAACACTCTCGTCACCGAGGCGGCGTTCGGGCGGATCTTCGAGGTGACGCCCGACAAGCAAATGTGCTGGGAGTACGTCGTTCCCCACTTCTCTGCCTACGCCGATCCCGATACTGCTGCCCGCTTCCCCGCGTCGAGTAATGCGATCTTCCGCGCCTACCGCTACTCCGACGCTCAGGTCGAGTCATGGGGGCTGCTGTCGTGACCACATCTGACAAGGCTGTCGACGAGTCCAACGTAGCGGGATCACACGCGGGTCACCCGATATCCAATTCGATGGCGCTACAACAGGAAAAGACCACAGACATCCCCGTCTCGGAAACCGATACGCACCCGGTCGACACCAGGCCGCGGTGGCGCCAGCTCGTCCCGATGTCGATCCAGCACCTGCTGGTGATGATCGCGACGCCGATCTCGTCGGTGTTTCTGATCAGTGCGACGCTGGAACTCGACGCGTCGACCACCCGTGCGTTGCTGTGCGCGACGCTGCTTGCCTGCGGTGTCGGGACCCTGCTGCAGTCGATGGGATGGTTCGGGCTCGGCGCTCGACTTCCATTCGTGATGCTGCCGGGTGGCGCTGCGGTGGTGTTGTTCCTGCAGATAGCTCATACGTCGGGAGCAGCCACGGCCACCGGCGCGGTCATCATCACTGGTCTGGTGGGAATCGCGTTGTCGCCCTTCGCCGGTCGCGTGGTGCGCTTTGTTCCTCCAGTGGTGATCGCGGCGATGATCGTGGTGATCGGCATCAACCTGGTGAAGGTCTCCGGCGGACTCATCGTCGGCGCCAAGGCCACCACTGCGCCGATGTGGGCCGTCGGCTTGGCCGCGGTCACCGTGGCGTCGATCGTTGTGCTGCACAGGTTTCTTCCCGCACCGCTGAACCGGATCTCTGTGCTCGCGGGTATGGCGGTCGGCACGATGGTCAGCGCGGTGACCGGGCATCTTCATCTCGACACGGGGCATCAGGCGATTCAGGTGCCGTCGGTGTTTCCCTTCGGCACCCCGCATTTCGACATCCTCGCGACGATTCCGCTGCTGGTCTTCAGTATCGGTTCGATGGCAGAGGCGACGGGGCAGGTGGTGCTCAACGCCGACGTCGTCGGTAAACGGATCGATACCGGCGCAACGGTCGGGCGCACAATCCGCGGCGATGCGGTGACGTCGGTGTTCGCGGGGCTGTTCGGTGGGCAGACGATGCTCACCAGCGGGGAGAACATCGGCATCGTGCGTGCGACCGGCGTGCGCTCGCGGTATGTGACTGCGGGGACCGGCGTGCTCCTGGTGTTGATGGCGTTCGTGGCTCCGGTCGGCGCGATCATCAACTCGCTACCGGCGCCCGTGGTCGGTGCCACTGCGGCCTACGTGTTCGCGATGATCATCGTGACCGGGTTGAAGATGTTCACGGCGATCGACATGTCTGCTGACCGAAACTTCGTCACCGCAGTGGCAGCGCTGACAGCGGGCCTGCTGCCCGTCGTCGCACCCGGGCTGTACGGGGCGTTCCCGTCGACTCCGCGGCTGCTGCTGTCGAGCGGTGTCACCATGGCCGCCCTGGTCGGGATCGTGGTCGCCGCGCTCTACGCTCGGCGGGCGCGCGTCACGCTCAGCCGATGACCTGCTCGGTGGTGGCGTACTTCGCCTCAGCGTCGCCCTTGGCGGCCTGCCACCACGCGGCGTTGTCGCGGTACCAGTCGATCGTCGCAGACAGGCCGGAGCGGAAGTCGGTGTAGCGCGGTGACCAGCCCAGTTCGGTTCGCAGGCGCGTCGAATCGATGGCGTAGCGGCGGTCGTGGCCTGGGCGGTCGGTGACGAAGTCGAAGGCATCGCGTGGCTGTCCGGCCAGTTCCAAAATCGTTTCGACGACGGTCCGGTTGTCCACCTCGCCATCGGCGCCGATCAGGTACGTCTCGCCGATCTCGCCCTTTTCGATGATCGTCCAGACGGCGTCGTTGTGGTCGTCGACGTGAATCCAGTCGCGCACGTTGCGGCCGTCGCCGTAGAGCTTGGGCCGCACGCCGGAGAGCACGTTGGTGATCTGGCGGGGGATGAACTTCTCGACGTGCTGATACGGCCCGTAGTTGTTGGAGCAGTTGGAGATGGTCGCGGGCACCCCGAACGACCGCACCCAGGCGCGAACCAGCAGGTCACTGCCCGCTTTGGTGGAGCTGTACGGACTCGACGGGTTGTACGGCGTCGACTCGGTGAACCGCGATGGGTCGTCGAGGTCGAGGTCGCCGTAGACCTCATCGGTGCTGATGTGGTGGTACCGCACGTCGTGGCGGCGAACCCCTTCGAGCAGGGTGTATGTGCCGACGAGGTTGGTCTGCACAAAGGCCGACGGGTCGGCGAGCGAGTTGTCGTTGTGCGACTCCGCTGCGAAGTGGACGACGAGATCGGCGTCGGCGATCAAGCGGTCGGTCAGCGCGGCGTCGGCGATATCGCCCTCTACGAGGTTGATGCGATCCGCGACAGGTGCGAGCGTCGCGGGGCTTGCCGCGTAGGTGAGCTTGTCGAGGACGGTCAACTGCACGTCGGGGCGCTGTTCGAGCGTGCGGAGGACGAAATTCGCCCCGATGAACCCGGCTCCGCCGGTGACCAGGAGCTTCAACGTCGTTCCCTTCGTACGTTGTGGACCCGCGGGATGGGTCGCAGGGTGAGTGCAGCGCCATTAGAGTACCGAGCGTCCGACGAGATGTTCCGACGAGCAGTTCCGTTTAGTCTGATCTGCATGCGTGGAATCATTCTCGCCGGAGGTACCGGGTCGCGTTTGCACCCGATTACGCAGGGTGTGAGTAAGCAACTCGTCCCGGTTTACGACAAGCCGATGATCTATTACCCGCTGTCGACGCTGATGTTGGCGGGTATTCGCGACATTCTGGTGATCACGACCCCGCACGATTCGGCCGCGTTTTCCGGACTGCTGGGCGACGGAAGTCAGTTCGGTATCGACATCTCGTACGTCACGCAGCCGTCGCCGGATGGTTTGGCGCAGGCGTTTGTGTTGGGTGCCGATCACATCGGGAACGAGTCGGTGGCTCTGGTGCTCGGTGACAACATCTTCTACGGGCCGGGTCTGGGCTCGCAGCTCAAGGGGTTCGAGACGATCGACGGTGGCGCGATCTTCGCCTACTGGGTGGCCAATCCGTCGGCCTATGGTGTTGTCGATTTCGACGCGCAGGGGCGGGCGGTGTCGTTGGAGGAGAAGCCGACCTCCCCGAAGTCGAACTACGCGGTGCCGGGGCTGTACTTCTACGACAACGACGTCATCGAGATCGCGCGTGGCCTGCAGCCGAGTGCGCGAGGCGAGTACGAGATCACCGACGTCAACGCGCACTATCTCGATCAGGGCAAGCTCGCGGTGAAGGTGTTGCCGCGTGGCACTGCGTGGCTCGACACGGGGACGTTCGATTCGCTGCTGGACGCGGGCAACTTCGTGCGCACCGTCGAGCAGCGGCAGGGACTGAAAATTGCTGTGCCCGAGGAGATTGCGTGGCGGCAGGGGTATCTGTCCGACGACGAGCTGGCAACGCGTGCGGAGAAGCTGCGCAAGTCGGGCTACGGCAACTATCTGCTCGACATCCTGGCCCGCGGTAAGGGTTTCGAGTGAACACGATTCACGAAACAGAGGAGCGCGAGTGAAGATCCGTCCGTTGTCGATCGACGGCGCCTGGGAGTTCACGCCGGTGCAGCACGGCGACGCTCGCGGCCTGTTCGCCGAGGTGTTCAAGGGAGATCTGCTCGACGACGTGATCGGTCACCGACTCGACCTGGCGCAGGTCAACCTGTCGGTGTCGGCCGCGGGCGTCTTGCGGGGCGTGCACTTCGCCGACGTTCCGCCCGGCCAGGCGAAGTACGTGACGTGTCCGAAGGGTGCGATCCTCGACGTGATCGTCGACATCCGCGTCGGCTCACCGACTTTCGGCACCTACGACACCGTGCTCCTCGACGACGTCGACCGTCGTGCGGTCTACCTCTCCGAGGGGCTCGGGCATGCGTTCTGCGCACTCGAAGACGGGTCGACCGCGACGTACCTGTGCTCGACCGGCTACAACCCCGGTGCAGAACACGGGATCAATCCACTCGACCATGAGCTGGGCATCGAATGGCCGACGCTTGCCCGCGACGGCTCGCCCCTGGTCTACGAGCTCTCCGAGAAGGACACTGCGGCACCGGGTTTGACCGCCGCACGCGAATCGGGGCTGCTGCCGGACTATGCCGACGTGACCGCGTATCTGCGGTCGCTGGCCGAAGGGGCGTCGTAGACGCGCTTGTTCTGGTGAACGCGGCTGGTACACCAGGCGCGTTTGCAAGTTCGGGCGGCGTTTGGAGGCGTGCTCGGGCGGACAACACCCTCAGTCGCGCCGGTTCTCGACCTCGGCGTTCTGCAGTGCGACCGCGCGCGCGAGTCGTGCATAGCGGATCTCGAGCTCGCGAAACCTGAGATACGTTGCGACAGTGGTGAATGCGAACGCGATCACCAGGCAGTAGAGCACAAGGTCGGTGCCGCGGCCGACGCCAACCCAGCCCGCGACGGTCGTCAGATCGTTGGGGCGGAACATCGCGTAGACGCCGAAGACCACGAACGCGACGAACAGAAGCTTCACTCCCGCAGACGATCTCGCGTTGCCGCGGTTGGTGACGAAGAACCACACGAGTCCGAGAGCCGCGAGCAGAAGCAGTATCTGGATGACGATCATGGCTATCTCCTCATGCGCCCGTGCAGCAGACCGTCGGCGACGATGTTCACGCCGTTGATCAGCGACTGCCCCTTGGCGCGCGAGTAGTCGGTGTAGAGGATGGTGACCGGCTGTTCGGCGACCCGCCAGTGATGGTGGTCGATGAGCGCGACGAACTCCGACGCGTGGCTCATGCCGGCCATCAGCAGATCGAGCTGGTCGGCGACGGTCTTGTTGAACGCGCGTAGGCCGTTGTGGGCGTCGGAGAGTCCGAGTCTGCGCGTGCGCGGACTCAGGAAGACGACGGTCCGCAGCACGATCCGACGCAGCAGCGGCACCGACTCGCTCCGGCCGTCGGCGAAGCGCGTGCCGACGATGATGTCGACGGGCTCGGTGCGCAGTCGGTCGATCATCGCGACGACGTCGTCGACGCGATGCTGGCCGTCGGCGTCGAAGGTGACGAAGTACTGGGCGCCGGGCCGTGACCGCGCATATTCGACGCCGGTCTGGATCGCCGCGCCCTGCCCGAGATTGACCGGATGGCGCACGAGATGGATGCTGCCGGTCTGCGTGCGCGCGACGTCGGCTGCTGCCGATCGGATCTGAGCGACCGAGTCGTCGGAGCTGCCGTCGTCGACGCAGACGATGTTCGGGAAGGTCTTCGAGGCGTCGACCAGGACGTCTCGGATCACCTCGCCCTCGTTGTAGACGGGGATCACCAACCACACGTCGTCGTTGGTGGGGCGTTCCGTCATGGGGGTAACCCTATCGGAGCAGGTGCGGGGCACTTCGGACGTGCCCGGAAGGCGTGGGCGCGTCAACGTCTACCCTGATCGGGTGCCTATCGACGTCATGATGCCCTTCTACGGCGACGTCGAGCAGTTCAAGCAGGCGGTCACCAGCGTTCTCGAGCAGTCGGACCCCGACTTCCGGCTCGTCGTCGTCGACGATGGTTATCCGAGCGATGAGCCGCGCGAATGGCTGGCCGGCCTCGGAGACGCTCGCGTCCACTACGAGCGCAACGCACACAACCTCGGCGTGAACGGCAATTTTCGACGCTGCGTCGACCTCGTCACCGCTGATCGGTACGTCGTGATGGGCTGCGACGACGTGATGCTGCCCGGGTACCTCGCGGGTGTCCGTGCGCTAGCCGACGCACATCCCGATGCCGCGGTGATCGCGCCGGGCGTCGAGGTGATCGACGCCGACGATCGGGTGGTGCGCCCGCTCGGGGATCGGATCAAGTCGGTGCTCGCGCCGTCGTCTGCGACGGTCTTGCGCGGCGAGGCGATGGCCACCAGCCTGTATCGCGGCAACTGGACCTACTTCCCCTCGCTGCTGTGGCGCACCGATGCCGTGCGGGCGGTCGGGTTCCGGGAGGGGCTCGACGTCGTCCTCGACCTCGCGCTCCTCGTCGACCTCGCTTTCGCGGGGGAGGCGCTCGCTTACGACCCGCGCGTGCTGTTCCGCTACCGCCGCCACGACGCGTCGGTCAGCTCGGTGCAGGCGGTCGACGGTCGACGCTTTGCCGAGGAGAACGCCTTCTTCGACGGCGAGGAACAACGATGTGCTGCACGCGGATGGACCCGCGCGGCGCGGGCGGCACGGCTGCACGCGACGTCGCGGTTGCACCACGGCATGGCGCGGATTGCGGGCGCGGCGTCGACAATCCGACCCACCAACTGATTACCCCGAGAACGTGGCGAGCCGGCCCAGGTGCACGCCCGCCCCGACGAGCGGCCCGACGACCAAGGAGAGCGCGACGCGGTCGGTCACCTCGAGCGGCACGGTCAGCAGCGCGGCGCAGGCGATCGCGGCAACCCACCAGCCGGCCGCGTACCACCGGTGTGCTCCGACAGACAGCGTTGCCGCACCGGTCACGGTCAGCAGTCCCAGGGCGGTGGCACCGACCATGAACAGCGCGATGGTGCCGCCGCCGAGCGTGAAGTCGGCGCCGAAGATATGTGTGAGCAGCCAGGAGCCGATCGCCCAGGCCGCGACCGCGCCGATCGCACCGACCACGACGACCGCGGCCAGCGGCACGGCGAGTGAACGCAGCAACGCGTCGCGCGCTGCGACGAACCGGGTGATCAATACCCCTTGAAAGCTGTTGAGCGGCACCAGTAGTGGCGCCCTGGTCAGCGTGACCGCCAGGATGACGGCTCCCACGATGCGCGAATCGTCGTCGGCGCGCGCGGTGATGTTGATCAGCACCGGGAAGCCCATCACCACCACCGCCGACGCCAGCGCGGCGGCCATCGCGGTGAGAGTGTTGCCCGCGAGGCGTCGGTTGTCGACGTCGCCGGGCAGTCCGATGGCGCGTCGGGCCGTCGACGACGTCGCGAGCACGACGATCCACGACACCGACCCGACCACCGTGATCACCAGAAACGCCAGCACGCCCCAGCCGAAAGCGACCGCGATGCCCGCGCCGACCAATCGGATCAGCGCGTCGACGCTCAGCAAGACCGCGAACGGCGACCACGACAGCGACCCCGACAACGCGCCGCACAGGTGCGCGTACACCGCGAAGCTCGCGACCCCGACGGCGAGCAGCACCACCGACAGCGCACGGTACTGGTCGAAGACGTGGCCGCTCCACAGCGGCGAAGTCGCCGCGACGATGACCGCGAGCACCGCGCCGATACC
The DNA here is from genome assembly GCF_001665925.1 of Gordonia sp. 852002-50816_SCH5313054-c. NCBI lineage: Bacteria > Bacillati > Actinomycetota > Actinomycetes > Mycobacteriales > Gordoniaceae > Gordonia > Gordonia sp. 852002-50816_SCH5313054-c. Next base: position 172,278 of record NZ_LZTE01000068.1, on the reverse strand, counting down.
GACGTTGACCACCAGCGGTCGGCTGAGGCGTGTGCGCGTCTCCGAGGCGGCGCGGATGGTGCGCGTCGTCTCCTGGAGTTGCCCGTTCTGTGCGCCGGTGACGAGTCCGTACGCAGCCCAGAAGACCGCGAAGACTGCGTATCCCGTTGCGCCGAGCTGCCGCGCGGCAAGGAGTAGAACCAGGTAGCCCGACGCCGCCGCGATGATCGTCGCGATCGTGACGCGCCCGACGGCGCTGCGTCCGCCAAAACTGCGTCCGCCAGAACTGCGCCCGCTCGCATCGTCGGATACCGCGGAGATCTCGGGATCAGGACCAGAAGTCATCGACACACCGATGTGCCGGCGTCAGGACGGTTCGGGAAACGCGGGAAGCTCCGGGGTGAAGAGCCAGGCCTGCCAGAGGTCGTTCAGCGGGGCGTCGGAATAGTTCGCGGCGAGCGCGATGAAATCCTCGGTGCTGGCGGTTCCGTAGCGGTACTTGTCGGTCCAGCGACGCAGGAGCGCGAAGAAGTTGCCGTCACCGATGCGAAGACGTAAGGCGTGCAACGTGATTGCGCCACGTTTGTAGACCCAGTCGTCGAACATCTTCCGCGGGCCGGGGTCGACGAGCGTTACCCGGACAGGGTGGGCAGCCAACTTGGCGTAGTAGTGTCGCGCCCATTCGTCGGCGCTTCGCCCGCCGGATCGTTGGCTCCACAGCCACTCGGAGTAGCAGGCGAATCCTTCGTGGAGCCAGATGTCGTGCCACTGTTCGAGTGTCACCGAATTGCCGAACCACTGATGGGCGAGTTCGTGGGCGATCAGCCTCTCGGCGTCGCGGCTGCCGTCGCAGTGATTGGCTCCGAAGGTGCTGAAACTCTGTGCCTCGATGGGGATTTCGAGCGAATCGTCGGTCACCACGACGGTGTACTTGGCAAACGGGTAGGGGCCGAACATCTCGGTGAACGCATCGACCATCTCCAACTGTTTGCCGAAGTCGACGCGGAAGTTCTCTCTTAGTCGTGACGGCAGGATCGCTTCTACCGGAACGGGTTTGGACGCCAATCGAATGTGCTCGTATGGTCCGATCTGGATCGAGGCCAGATACGTCGACATCGGTTCGATCTGCTCGTAGACCCACGTCGTCTGTGCTGCCCGTACCCGCTTCGACGCGAGTACGCCGTTCGCCAGCGCGTAGTACGGGCTGTCGGTGGTGATCGAAATGCGGTAGGGCGCCTTGGCACTCGGGTGGTCGTCGCAGGGAAACCACGACGCCGCGCCGTTCGGTTGGTTGGCACACAGCGAGCCGTCGGTCAGTTCTTCCCATCCGACAGTGCCCCAGGGGCCGCGGATGGGTCGAGGGGTGCCGCTGTAACGGATGACGATCGTCATGGCTCCGCCCGGCGGGATGGGCGAGTCGGGGGTGATGAACAGCTTGCGCTGGCGGTGGCTGTACCTGGCCCGCCTGTCGTTGACGGTGACCTTGCTGACGTTGAGCGTCGACGCCATGTCGAGGCTGAAACGTGCCAATTCCACATACGACGTCGCGGTCAGTGTCGCGGTGCCTTCGAGGCGGTTGCTGGCGACCTTGTACTCGAGGTCGAGGTCGTAGCGGGAGATGCGATAACCGAGATTGCCATTGTCTGGCAGGTAGGGGTCGACGCTGTCGGTCGGTGTACCGAGAACAGGTTGCCGTGAGTTCTTCCCCGACTTACCCGGCACGCAACGACTCCTGTCTCTGGCTCTACTGGCTCACTCTTCGGCTCTGGCTACCGTCGCACTTCCCGAGCCTGTCCGGCTTGTCGGGAGTGGGCGTTTTCGGCGTCATTTTCTCGATCAGGACGCGAGAACTCACCCTACCCGTAGCGTTGCTTCTGTGAGGCGCGTCAGGTTGTAAACGGACTAGGGTCCGGTTAAATTCATGTTCGATACGTAAGGCAACAGGGGCGAACCACGTCCCGAGAAAGGTGACAGCATGTACCCGATCCGCAGTCTCGGACTCTTCGCCGCGAGGGTGATTCTCGGCATCATCTTCATCGCGCACGGCTGGCAGAAGCTCCACACCTTCGGACTCGACGGAACCAAGGCCAGCTTCACCAAGATGGGTGCACCCTTTCCCGAGTTCTCCGCGTACTACGCGACCTGGGTCGAGTTGATCGGCGGCATCCTGCTGATCGTCGGCGTTCTCCTGCCGCTCGTCTCCGTGCTGCTGATCATCGACATGGTCGGCGCGATCTTCGTCGCACACATCGATCAGGGCTTCTGGGCATCCGACGGCGGTTACGAGTTCCCGCTCGCGCTCATCGCGGGTCTCCTGGCGGTCGGCTTCGCATCGGCGGGCGGTCTGGCCTTCGACACCCACGTGTTCCGACGACGCAATCGCGTGGCCGACTAGCGCGAATGTGGTGCGCCCCGGGCGACGCTGAGCGTCGTCCGGGGCGGTACGTACACAACTGTGACGTCAGCGGGGCGCGGCGACAATTATTGTCGTGGCCTCGCGCTGACGACCGGATTGTGTACGTACCGGTCGGGCGACGCGCGACGTCGCCCGGGGTTGGTGATCGCGCCAGGTGGAGCAGGCCGTGTTTCTCGCGCTCAGGGCTGCGGGCTACGTCGCATAGCGCGAAATTCTCAGTGGAGAAGGCCGTCGATGGTGACCCGTTCGGGAAGCTGCGCGACATCTGCGGGCGGCGTCGTCGAGATGAACTCTGCAAGCGCTGAGCCCAACGCTCCCGCGTGATGGATCGGTACGCCGTCGAGTCGGTCGTCGGCGAGCAGCGTCGTCGGGTCGGTGTCGTGGCGGTGAACGGCTGCGGCGCCGAGTAATCTGCGCGCCTGCGCCGGGTCGGTGTCCCAGAGGGCGTCGGCGGTCAGCACGTAGAGGCGCAGCGCGCGTGCGTAGTCGGACAGGTGAATCAGTGCCCAGGCCCAGTGCTTGGCGACGTCGACGGTGTCGGCCTCGCCGCGGCCGTGGGTGTGCACGTACTTGCCGTAGAGCTCGTGGCAGAGCGGGTTGGAATCGGCCCACAGTTCGAGTGCCGACATGCAGCGCACGCAGTCGTGGACGTTGGCGAGGTACGACACCGAATAGGGGCCTTCGCGTCGTGAGCGCATCTCGCGCAGCACCGAGAACTCGGCGAGGGCGTGGTCGTACTCGCCGGCGGCGTAGAGCGACTCGGCATCTTGTTGCATTTCTGCCAACATCTCCATAGTTTCCCTGATCGCGAGTCCTCGCGTGCCGTCTTCTGCGATTCGCTCCTGGGCCTATCGTGGAGGTGTGAGCGACGAAAACGAATCCATCATCGAAGGTGACAGCGAGTACGCACTCGACCCCGACGATCAGTTGCAGCCTCAGGACTCACTCGACGACCGCGGCGTCGACGACGTCCTCGACGAGGGGTACTCGCCGCCCGACTACGAGCCCAAGGCCGCGATGCGCGGGCTCACCGCATCCGAGATGCGCGAGGGTGAGTCGCTCGACGAGAAACTCTCTGAGGAAGAGCCCGACCCGTGGCAGAAGGACGATCCGATCGACGAGATCGAGCGCGACGAGCACCCCGATTGGCAAGCGCACGAGAGCGATTCGAGTCCTGAGTTCGTCGAGGACGACCAGGTGGGCGATCGACGCGCAGGCCGACTCCTCGCACCCGATCAGGGTGGCGTCGTCGACAACGAAGCCGAGGCCGTGGCGACTGACTGCGGAATCGACGGTGCGGGCGCGAGCGCCGAGGAAGCCGCCGTGCACGTCGTCGACGAGGGCGAAGACGCCGCCGACGCCGAGTGGGAGGACGAGGCCGAGGGCCGCTGAGCGCTTCGGTGAGGGGTTGATGTCAGACCCCTGTGCTGGACTGGATGCAGGAGTACGCGAACCACCTGGTCGACGCCCACCGCGTTGACAGGGTGCGCGGCCCTGGCAACGATGGTGTTGTCGGCGAGTGATCGTTTGATCGCTTGTCCCGCGACGAACAGCCACCGGAGGTATTCCAGTGAGCATCACCAATCGCATATCCGCTGAGCAGATTTCGACATCTGCCACCGACGAAGCGTCGAGAACACGGCGATTCCTCGATATCCGCGCACTGACAGATCAGTTGTGCTCGACGCTGTCGGCCGAAGACCAGACACCACAATCGATGACCGCGGCCAGTCCCGCCAAGTGGCATCGCGCGCACGTGACCTGGTTCTTCGAAGAGTTCATCCTGCGCAACGATCCGTCGTACGTGGTGTACGACGAGACCTTCCGCTATCTGTTCAACAGCTACTACGAGACCGTCGGCGAGCGACATCCGCGACCCGACCGCGGGCTGGTCACCCGCCCCGGCATCACCGACATCACGCGGTATCGCGAATACGTCGACGCCGCGATGACCGAACTTCTTCAGCGCGGCGACCACGACGAGTCGACGCTGGGGCTGCTCGAGCTGGGCTGTAACCATGAGCAGCAGCATCAGGAGCTGATCCTGATGGACCTCAAGCATCTGTTCTCCACGCACCACTTCGACCCGGTCTACGTCGACCGCCCCGCCGACGAGCAGGGCGAGCCCGACGCGTTGACATGGCGTGAGGTCGCAGGCGGCGTCGTCGAGGTCGGTACACCGTTCGCCGGGTCGGGCACCACGCCCGAGACTTTCGCGTACGACAACGAGGGTCCGCGGCATCGCGTGTTCCTGGAAGACTTCGAGATCGCCGAGCGCGCTGTCACCAATGCCGACTGGCTCGACTTCATCGCCGACGACGGCTACCGACGACACGAACTGTGGCTGTCGAATGGGTGGGCACATATCAACGAAACCGGCTGGCGCGCACCGGGTTACTGGTCGTTCGACGACGGCGAGTGGACGACGTTCACGCTGTCGGGGCGTCGACCTGTCGTGTGGGACGAGCCTGTCGTGCACGTGTCGTTCTATGAGGCGGATGCCTTTGCGCGGTGGGCGGGGGCGCGGCTGCCAACCGAGTTCGAGTGGGAGTACGCGGCAACGGGCGCGCCCAGCGTTCCAGGCGGCCCGAACCCGGCAGGCGTCGGCGGCGCGCGTGGGGAACTGCTCGATCCGGCACGATGTCATCCCGGACGCGCAGGGTCGGCGATGATCGGCGATGTGTGGGAGTGGACGTCGAGTGCATACCTGCCCTATCCCGGTTTCGCGCCCGCGAACGGGGCCGTCGGCGAGTACAACGGCAAGTTCATGTGCGACCAACACGTGCTGCGTGGCGCGAGCGCGATCACGCCTCGCGGCCACGAGCGGGTCAGCTATCGCAACTTTTTCCCGGCCGATTCGCGCTGGGTGTTCTCCGGGTTGCGCCTGGCCCGATGACCTCAACCACAGCCAATCCGGCCCTGGCCGCAGATGCCGCCGAGGGACTCTGGCAAACCCCGCCTGTCCTGCCGACCAAATGGCTCTACGACGAACGCGGCAGCAAACTCTTCGACGAAATCACCTTCCTGCCCGAGTACTACCCGACGCGCAGGGAGACAGCGATCCTCGCCGCGAACGCCGCCGACATCGCGTCGACGACGGACGCGACGATGATGGTCGAGTTGGGTTCGGGAACGTCGACCAAGACGCGACTGCTACTCGACGCCTTTGCCGCGCACGCCGCCGAACGCGGACGTGAGTTCACCTACGTACCGGTCGATGTGAGTGCCGAAATGCTCGCCGGCACAGCCGAGATCCTCGCCGCCGACTACCCGTCGCTGACGATCGAGCCCGTGCTCGCCGACTTCACCGCACCGGGGCTCCAGCTGCCGCGGTCCGACGGACCCAGGTTGGCGGCGTTCCTGGGTGGCACCATCGGAAACTTCGACGACCCCGCGCGCGACGACTTCTTCACTGCACTGTCGGAGGCGTTGAGTCCGGGCGACTACTTTCTGCTCGGTGCCGACCGCATCAAGGACACCGGCCGACTGGTTGCCGCCTATGACGACAAAGCCGGTGTCACAGCGGATTTCAACAGGAACATGATCGAGGTGCTGCGTCGCGGACTTGATGCGTCGGGGTTGTTCGTCGACGACTTCGACCACATCGCCCGGTGGAACCCCAAGCTGCACCGGATCGAGATGTGGTTGCGGGCGCGGCGTCCGGTCAACGCGCACCTCGGTGCACTCGATCGCGAGTGGCAGCTACCCGAAGGTGCCGAGATCCTCACCGAGATCAGCACCAAGTTCGCGCCGGAGCAACTCGCCGCCGAGTTGTCCGACGCCGGGCTGCCGGTCGTGGAGACCTGGTCTGATCCTGCCGGCGACTTCCAGGTCACGCTGAGCCGGCGCTGACGCGTTGGGGCGCACCGCGACTGGGCGCGCACAGTCGACGGTATGCGGCGCACAGTCGGCGGTATGCGACGCCCAGTCGACGGGATAGAGCGCCCAGTCGGCTGTCTCGAGCGCACAGTCGGCGGTGTCGAGCGCACGGTCGGCAGTGGGCGGTCAGGAGTCGGCGAGCAGCTCGCGGACGCGCGGGATCACCTGTGTGCCATAGAGTTCGACGCTGCGCATGAGGGCGGGGTGGGGGAGTGTGCCGTGTGAGTACTTGAGGTCGAACCGGCTCAGGCTCAGCGCCTTCGCGGTGCGTGCGATTTTCTGCGCGACGGTTTCCGGTGATCCGACGTAGAGCGAACCGGCGGGTCCGGTCGACTGGTCGAACTCGATGCGCGTCGGTGGTGGCCAGCCGCGTTCGGCGCCGATGCGCCCGACGGTGACCCGGTAGTGCGGCCAGAGTTCGTCGCGCGCCTGCTCGTCGGTCTCGGCGATGTGCCCGGGGGAGTGGACGCCGACGGGAAGGTCGGTCGGCTTCTCGAGCTGTTCGAGAGCGCGACGGTAGAGGTCGACGTACGGCGCGAAGCGCAGCGGGTCGCCACCGATGATCGCGAGCATCAGCGGCAGCCCGTAACTGGCTGCGCGGACCACGGACTCGGGGCTGCCACCCACGGCAATCCACGTCGGGAGCGGCGGGTTCTCCAGCTTGGGATACACCGTCTGGTCGCGCAGCGGTGGTCGCAGCGCACCTTCCCAGGTCACCGGCTCACCCGTGCGCAAGTCGGCGAACAGTGACAGCTTCTCGGTGAACAACTCCTCATACTGATCGAGTTCGAACCCGAACAGCGGGAAGGATTCGGTGAAGGAGCCGCGGCCGAGGATGACCTCCGCGCGCCCGGACGAGATCGCGTCGACCGTCGAGAAGCGTTCGAACACCCGGATCGGGTCGTCGGAGCTGAGGACGGTGACCGCGGAGCCGAGTCGTATCCGCTCGGTGCGCGCGGCGATCGCGCCGAGGACGACGTCGGGCGCCGAGATCGCGTAGTCGTCGCGATGGTGTTCGCCGACCCCCAAGAAGTCGACACCGACCGAATCGGCGAGGACGGCTTGGTCGAGTACGTTGCGGATCGTCTGCGCATACGAGATGGTGTCGCCGGAGTCGTCGACAGTGACGTCGCCGAACGTGTCGAGGCCGAGTTCGATGGTCATATGTCTCATCATGCCGGACCTGCCAAATGGCCCGGGTGAGTGAAAGACATTTTGTGGAATTGGTGAATCCGCAGCTCGCGCTTACAGCGCTCGGGATTGCATGTACCGTCATCCACGGCCAATAAGGCCGATTCCCGCCAAGCTAGGAGAAACCGAAATGTGGGAAGGCTTCTGGAACTTCCTGTGGACGATGGTCGTGATCTTTGCGTTCGTCGCCTACCTGATCGTGTTGTGGTACATCATCGCCGACCTCTTCCGTGACCATAAGTCTTCGGGGTGGGCGAAGGCGATCTGGGTCATCTGCCTGATCATTTTCCCGTACATCACGGCGATCGTGTATCTGCTCGCCAAGGGCAAGGGTATGCAGGAGCGTGCGCAGGCAGCCGCCGCCGAGTACAAGAAGGCATCCGACACCTATATCCGTGACGTCGCAGGCACCTCGCCCGCACAACAGATCGCGGATGCAAAGTCGCTGCTCGACTCGGGAGCCATCACACCCGAGGAGTTCGAGCACCTCAAGTCCAAGGCCCTCGCCTCGAGCTGAGCTTCGACGACATGCAGAAGTGCCCGCCCCGAACTCGAGGCGGGCACTTTCGCGTGCACCACGGTGCTGTTCGAGAAGGCCGGCAGGCTACGTCGATGACTCCGGCGTGACGGCGTCGCCGAAGGGATCGTTGGTGTGGCCGACGAGGTCGTTGACCGAGTCCAGGATCAGTGTGGGGCGGTAGGGATACTTCTCGACGGACTTGCGGGTGGAGATTCCGGTGAGCACCAGGATCGTCCGCATTCCCGATTCGAGGCCCGCGATGATGTCGGTGTCCATGCGGTCGCCGATCATCAGGGTGTTCTCCGAATGCGAGCCGAGGCGTCGTAGCGCCGACCGCATCATGATCGGATTGGGCTTGCCGACGTAGTAGGGCTCGCGGCCGGTCGCCTTGGAGATCATGGCGGCCACCGCGCCGGTCGCCGGGATCGAGCCGTCGTGCGAGGGGCCGGTCACGTCGGGGTTGGTGGCGATGAACTTCGAACCGCGCTCGATCATCCGAATTGCGCTCGTGATCGCCTCGAACGAGTACATGCGCGTCTCGCCGAGCACCACGTAGTCGGGGTTGGTCTCCGTCGTCACGAACCCCTTCTCGTACAGCGGCGTGGTCAGCCCCGATTCGCCGATGACGAAGGCGGTGTCGCCTTGGTCCTGTGACGCGAGGAAGTCGGCCGTCGCCATTCCCGACGTCCAGATCGATTCCTCGGGAATGTCGAGGCCGATCTGCAGCAATCTGGCGTGTTGGTCACGTGCCGTGCGGATCGAGTTGTTGGTGAGAACGGAAAAGGGAATGTCGTTGTTGCGCAATTCCGCGATGAATTCGTCTGCGCCGGGTACGAGGTGTTCCTCGTTCGTCAGCACGCCGTCCATGTCCATGAGAAACGTCCAGCCCATGACTCTCACCCTACGGCGAGCTTCGTGATGTTTATCGCGAGATGTGGCCGACTGTTATTGGTCCGCTACCTCTCAGACGATTCCCGTTCACGCATGTCGGACGTCGTTGCCGACGCGCCACAACGGGTTGACGGGGCCGTGCCCGGCTCCCAGCGGATAGGCCGAACGCAGGCCGCGGGTAACCCACTGCTTTGCGAAATCGATGGCGTCCGGCACGGCATATCCATGCGCGAGAGCGCACGCGATGGCCGCTGCGAGTGTGTCGCCCGCGCCGTGATCGTGCGGGGTGTCGACGCGAGCTGTCGCGAACTCGAGAAAGTCGGTGCCGTCGTACAGCAGGTCGGGACTGAGCGCACTGGAGCGCAGGTGGCCACCTTTGACCAGTGCCCACTGCGGACCCAAACCGTGCAATTCGACGGCGGCCTTGCGCTGCGACGCCGCGTCGACGACCTCGATGCCCGTCAGCAGTCGCACTTCGTCGAGATTCGGTGTGACGACCGTGGCAAGAGGAAATAGTCTGCGCCGCAACACATCCAATGCTTCATCGGCGAGTAACTGATCGCCATGCATCGACGCGCAGACCGGGTCGACGACGAGCGGTGTGTCGCCACCGCGCCCGATGCCGAGTTCCACGCAGGTATCGACGATGGCGTCGATGATCGGTCCCGACGCCAGCATGCCGGTCTTGACGGCACTCGTCCCGATGTCGGTCACGACACTGCGGATCTGCGCCGCGACCGTCTCCGGATCGATCTCTTGAAAGCCGCTGACGCCCACCGAATTCTGGACCGTCACCGCGGTGACCGCGACGAGTCCGTGTAGTCCGAGCAACGCGAAAGTCCGCATATCTGCTTGGATTCCGGCGCCGCCACCGGAGTCCGAACCCGCGATGGTCATCACCCGGACGGGCGTGGCTCCCGGTTCGGTGGTGGGCAACAGTGGTGTCGTCATGATCTGCTTGCGGCTCCCGATGTCGCATCGATCGGCAGGTAGACGCGGTTGCCCGCGTCGGCGAACTCGGCGGACTTCGCTGCCATCTCCTGCTCGATTCGTCGGTCGATGTCTTCTGCCGTCACCAGATTGTGTTCCTCCGCGTAGGCCCGCACGTCGGCGGAGATGCGCATCGAGCAGAACTTGGGGCCGCACATCGAGCAGAAGTGAGCCGTCTTCGCGGGTTCCGCGGGGAGGGTTTCGTCGTGGTACTCGCGTGCCGTGTCGGGGTCGAGTGCGAGGTTGAACTGGTCTGTCCAGCGAAACTCGAAGCGCGCCTTGCTCAAAGCGTCGTCGCGTTCCTGAGCTCGCGGGTGGGCTTTGGCGAGATCGGCTGAGTGGGCCGCGATCTTGTACGTGATCACACCGACTTTCACGTCGTCGCGATCGGGTAGCCCAAGGTGCTCCTTTGGTGTGACATAGCAGAGCATCGCCGTCCCGGCTTGCGCGATCATCGCTGCGCCGATCGCGGAGGTGATGTGGTCGTATGCGGGCGCGATATCGGTGGCGAGCGGGCCGAGGGTGTAGAACGGCGCCTCCTCGCACAACTCCTCTTCGAGGCGCACGTTTTCGACGATCTTGTGCATCGGGATATGACCCGGACCCTCGATCATCACCTGCACGCCATGGGATTTCGCGATGCGGGTCAACTCGCCGAGGGTGCGCAGTTCGGCGAACTGTGCCTCGTCGTTGGCGTCGGCAATCGAGCCCGGACGCAGTCCGTCGCCGAGTGAGAAGGTGATGTCGTAGCGCGCGAAGATCTCGCACAGCTCGTCGAAATGCGTGTACAGGAACGACTCTTCGTGGTGGGCGAGGCACCACGCGGCCATGATCGACCCACCGCGCGAGACGATTCCGGTCACCCGGCGAGCCGTCAGCGGTACGTAGCGCAACAGCACGCCCGCGTGCACCGTCATGTAGTCGACACCCTGCTCGGCCTGCTCGATCACGGTGTCGCGGTAGATCTCCCACGTCAGCTTGGTGGGATCGCCCTTGACCTTCTCCAGTGCCTGGTAGATCGGCACAGTCCCGACCGGGACGGGGGAATTGCGCATGATCCACTCGCGGGTGAGGTGGATGTCGTCGCCGGTGGACAGATCCATGATCGTGTCGGCGCCCCAACGCGTCGCCCAGACCATCTTCTCTACCTCTTCCGCGATGGAGCTGGTCACCGCCGAATTGCCGATATTCGCATTGATTTTCACCGCGAACGCCTTGCCGATGATCATCGGCTCGGACTCGGGATGACGGTGGTTGGCGGGGATCACCGCGCGTCCGGCAGCGACCTCGCTGCGCACGAGTTCGACGTCGACGTTCTCGCGTGCGGCGATGAAGCGCATCTCGTCGGTGACGAGTCCTGCTCGTGCCCAGGCGAGTTGGGTCGACGCTCCGTCGACGGGGTCGGGACGGTGCCACTCGTCGCGGGTGCGGGCGAGGCCTGCCTCGACGTCGATCACGGCGGTGGAGTCGGTGTAGGGGCCCGACGTGTCGTAGACATCGAGGTGCTCGCCGTTGGTGAGGTTGATGCGTCGCTGCGGAACCCGTAACCCGTCGACGTCGGCGTAATGCTTGGTGCTGCCCTCGATCGGACCGGTTGTCAGGATGTCGGAGTCGACCTTGTACGCGGAATTCTTGTACGCGGAATTGCTGCCGCCGGATACACGTGTGCCCATGAGATTCTCCCTACGCCGGCATTACCCGGACAGGTTCATGCGGTCAGCGGCCGCCTGCCGCCATCTCAGCCCCCGGTTACGTGAGAGCCCCCGCGTTGATTCGGTTGTGTGCAGTTCACTCTACTGGCTTGCTGCTGTTGCGTCACGAAACCGGGGGGTAGCCCAACGCGAGTTCCTAACTTAGGATTGCCTTACCAAACGGACAGGGTGCTGTTCGAGCTCGCGACGATCCGGAAGGGTGCAACAGCGATGACGTTGGTGGAGATCGTAGGTCTGCAGAAGGATTACGGGGAGGTGCACGCGCTTCGCGGAATCGACGTCGAGATCGCCGAGGGAGAGGTCCTCGGCCTGTTGGGTCCCAACGGCAGCGGCAAGACGACGACCGTCTCGATCCTCGCGACGCTGCAGCGTCCGACCGCCGGGCGCGCACTCATCGCCGGACACGACGTCGTCGACGACGCGGCGCGGGTGCGCGAATTGATCTCTCTCACAGGGCAATACGCATCGCTGGACAACACCCTGTCCGCACGAGAGAACCTCGTCATGTTCGGCAGGCTCACCGGCCTGTCGTCGGCCGAGGCGAAGGGCTCCGTGGCACACGTGGCGGAGGCGTTCGGACTGAGCGAGTTCGTCGATCGTCGAGTGTCGGCGTTGTCGGGTGGCCAGCGCCGCCGGGTCGACATCGCGTGCGCACTCGTCACGCGACCACGGGTGCTGTTCCTCGACGAACCGACAACCGGGCTCGACCCGCGTAGCCGTGCCGCGGTGTGGGAAACGATTGCGGCGCTACGAACCGAGGGCATCACCGTGCTGCTCACGACGCAGTACCTCGAAGAGGCCGATCGTCTCGCCGACAACATCGTCATGCTCGATCACGGCTCAGTGGTCGCTCGCGGAACCCCCGAGCAGCTCAAACATCAAGCGGGATCGGCGATCTGCGAGATCACGCTGCTCGACGCAGCCGATGTGACACGGGTACGGACCGCGCTGGCCGGCCACGAATTCCTCGACGCCGCGACGTCGGCGCAGTCGCGTCCGGTCCTCGTCGTCGAGGCGCCGGGAGAACTCGACACTGTCGTCGCCGTCGCGTCGACGCTTCGCGCCGAAGGTGTGGGCGTCTTCGACATCGCGCTTCGCCGGCCGTCGCTCGACGAGGTGTTCCTGCAGTTGACCGACGAGAATCGCGCTGCCAGTGAGGAAGTCGTGCCATGACGATCTCCGCGGAGCGAACGGCGGTGCGTCGGGAAGCGGCGCCACGCACGTCGGTCGGCTGGTCGACGGCATACGCTGTGCTGACCAGGAGGAGTCTCGACTCGTCGATCCGCACCGGGTTGCTCTTCTTCGCGATCGGCTCGCCTATCGTGTTCTTCACCTGCTTCTACGTGCCGCTGCACTCTCGCTTTGAACGCAGCGGCGTCGACTACGCGCAATACGTTGCGCCGCTGGTCATTCTGCAGGCTGCCATGTTTGTCGCCATCATTTCGTGTGAGATCGCGGGCGACGAGGCGACCGGCGGTATGCGGGAGCGGCTGAGTTCGCTGCCCATCTCTCGCCTGACGCCAGGGGCTGCGCGCATGACGAATGCTGTTGTGCGGATGTGTGTCTCGGCTGTATCGGTGTCGCTGTACGCGTGCGTGTTCGGCTTCAGGCTGCGCGGAAGCATCGTCGAATCGATCGGGTTCTTCGCGCTCGCAATCGTTTTCGCGCTCGCACTGAGCATGATGGCCGATGCTCTGGGTAGCGCCGCCACACACGCCGAGAGCGTTGGGCAGATGCTGATGATTCCGCAGCTGTTGCTCGTGATGTGTTCGACGGGCTTGGTGCCTGCCAATGCTTTTCCCGGGTGGATCGAGCCTGTCGTCCGCAATCAGCCCGTGTCGGTGTTCGCCGAGGCAATGCGCGCGCTCTCGACCGGTGCCGACGTCCAGACCGGGCCAGTCGTCGGGTGGAGCGTCGGGCTGTTGGCCGTCGGAGCGCTGTGCTCGGCGCTGGCCGCACGAAAGGAGGAGCAGCGATGAGCGTCGACATCTCGCCGCGCGGTGCAGAAGGGCGCGGCGCGGCCGGAGCAGTGGAACGCAGAGCAGTGGATCGCAGACCAGTGGGGTGGGGTGTCGGGGCGCGGGTGCTCGCGTCGACGCTGCTGCGGACGTGGTCGCGCGACCCCGGGGTGCTCATTCAGGCAGTCGTCTTTCCCGCCTTCCTTCTCGCGATGTTCCAGCTCGTGCTCGGCCGGATCACCACCGCCATCGGTGCCGGTCAGAGCATCTACGGCTACGCCGGGCTCGTCGCGTTGGTCGGCGCGATGTTCGGCACGCTGATGACGGGCATCTACCTCGTGTCCGAGCGTGAATCCGGGGTTCTCGGGAGGCTGTGGACGCTGCCGATTCCGCGGTCGAGTTTCCTGGCCGGCCGTGTGCTCGCAGAGATGGCCCGCACGTTGCTGGGCACGGTCGTGTTGTTCGCGGTCGCGGCGCTCATGGGATTTCGGTTCACCCAGGGCTGGCTCGCCGGGATAGGCGCGGTGCTGGTGCCGGTGGTCTTCGGCATCGGATTCGTCTTCGTGGTCATCCCGATCGCGACCGTCGCGCAGAAGTCCGTCGTCGACCATCTCGGGGTCCTGTTCTTGCTGATGCTGTTCTTCAACACGGGGTTCGCGCCGATTTCCGAGTACCCGGGATGGCTGCAGCCCGTCGTGCGGTATCAGCCGATGAGCCCGGCGATCGACACCATGACCGGGTTGACCGAGGGCGGCCCGATTCTGGTTCCGTTCTGCCTCACCCTCGGATGGGCGGCGGCATTTGCGGTGGTCTTCGGCGCGCTCTCGATGCGTGGTTATCGGCGGGCCGTCGAACGTGGTGCCTCGTAGCGAGCCGTCGACTTCCTGTCACAGCCGGGTGAACCGCAGACGAACGTTTGCCGTGGATCTGTCTCGATACCGGCGATCTCGACTCAAAGTCCTTGAACCTACGCTCCCGCAGGTTACGATGTGACTGCGATCACACACCGTCGTGCCCGGAGGGGAACCGGACGCAGCAATCAGTGAGCTGTGTAGACGCTGCGAACGAGCCTGAAGAGGGGATGGACGAGCCATGCATCGGAAGAATCATCAACGGCCGACTCAGTCGGCGCGGTCGATCCTGCAGCAGATAGCGCAGGTCGTGCACAACCCGACGCGTGACAGATTCGAGCTGTGGGTTGCCGGTGACCTGGTGGGTGTTCTCGGATACTCGAGCGAGACGGTCGACGGCGAGACAACACTGACCGTTCTCCACACGGTGCTCTACGACGAGTACACCGGTCACGGCCTCGGTACCGGACTCACGCGCAGCGTGATCACCTACGCCAGAAGCCAGGGCGCCCGGCTACGCCCGGTGTGCACCTTCACCAAGCACTATCTCGACGGCCATCCGGGGGTTGTTCCGCTCGCTCCTGCCTGAGAGCTGCTCCTGCCTGAGAGCCGCTCCCGCCTGAGAGCCGATCCCGAGTGTGGAGCCGGGCCTGCCCCCGCAGACCCGGCCCGATGAACTCAGCGCCCAGACGTCAGCGCCTGCTCTGAACCACGCCAACGATCCACAGCAGGATCACCGCGCCGAGAACTGCGGTGAAGAGTGTGAACCACCAGCCGCCGGACGCGGTGTCGACGAAGAAGCTCAGCAGGAAGCCGCCGATCAGTGCGCCGATGATGCCGATGACGATGTTCATCAAGATGCCGGAGCCGCCGCCCTTGACGATCTTTCCGGCGATCCATCCGGCAATGGCGCCGATGATGATGTAGCCGATCCAGCCGACGCTTGTCGTCGTCGTCGATCGTGCGAGTACCTCGGTTGCAGCGAGAATTGTCATGACCGACTCCCTATTTAGTGGTTCCCCGTCTGTCTGCAGGGGTGCTGTCAACGTAACCCGTTGTGGCGCGGTGCAACAAGCGTTCCGTCACATGCGTGGCAGTGGGTCGTTTGCCTCAGAGTAGTGGCCGTCACCGACGGAGAAAATGGTCGTCACCGACGGTAACGACGGTGACGCCAGCCCGACGCCATCCGGTGATCACATCGCGTCGTCGGCTTGCCGACGTTTCGAGAAGCGTGGCAAAGGTGCTGCGCGGCACGGCAACGTCGCGATAGTGGTCGCGGAACCGTAGCTGCGACGTCGCGAACCAGCCGAATGCCTCACGGTCGGCGGTGAGCAGGCGGTCGGCGTCGACGATGTCGGTGAGGTAACCCGCGGGCTTGGAGGTGTGGTTGTCGGAGTCGTCGAGTTCGCGCATGCACTCGTCGAAGGCGTCGGCGTTGTGGCCGAAGTAGTCCGGAAAATCCCATGCGCGCGCATAGGTTTCGTAGAGGCCGCGCAGCGTGGTCATCGTTCTGCCGGTCACTTCACGGAACTCGTACGACGACGGCGCGCTCGGTGGTCGGCTACCAACCCAGAGTCCGACGGCGGGTCCTTGTCGGGCTGCGTCGTCGAGGAAACGCGCTAGGGGAATTCCGGTGTCGGAGATGTTGTCGCCTCCCGTGCTGGGTGTCATGGTTTGCGGCTCACAGGTTGGCGGTCATCGGTCGGGGCCTCGGATCTGGACGAAGGTGTTGTAGTGGTCGGCGGTGTACCACGCGGAACCGTCGCTGCCCGTCACGATACGTTCCGCGTCGCGGCTCCTCCCCGCTTCGCGGCGGTTGACGTCCCACTCGGTGTAGGTGATCCGCTTACCCGACGACGTCTTCTTCGGCAGCCGGCCCTCGAAGTTCCCGAAGTTGGTCCCGCCCTTGGTCCCCGACGCGTCGTCAGGCGGCCACTTACCGGCGTCGATGAGCGACAGCGTCTTGGTCACCTGCGCCGGAACCGATGCCGCCGCGGTCGGTGCCACCGTGGTCCGAGAAGCGGTGCCGCCCTGAGAAGCTGTGCCCGACTGCTTCTTCGACGACGGCTTCGCCGTGGACGATGTCGACGAGGCCGAATGGGTGGCGCAGCTCGAGTCGTCGGATCGGTTGATCAGCCACGTCGCCACGACGACGAGTCCGATGACCACCAGAGCGACGGCCGACACCACCGCTTGTCGACGGCGCTGCGCGACCGTCGGTTTGCGTGCCGACATCAGGTCACCGACTCGTAGTGCGAGGTGTGGTGCAAGGCGAATCCCCTTCTGCGGTACCAGCGTCCGGCAACAGCGTTGTCTGCTTCGACTTGCACGTACGCCGACTGCGCACCGTGTGTCACGCCCCACGCCATCAGTCGGGCGAGCACGGCGTCGGCGATATGGCGCCGACGGTGTGCCGGGTCGGTCCACAGCGCGGTGACTCCGAGCCACGCGACGCCGGACGGCGACGAGGTGACGGCCGCTCGCCCGGTTGCGATCAGCGAACCGCTCTCGTCGACGACCGTCGCGAACGTCACCGTGCCCTGCGCCGAACCGGCAACCGCGGCAACGAGATCTGTGTCGGTGCCGGGTCGGTACGACTGTGACCAACGCGCGCTCGGCGTCGGAGCGAGTTCGACGTCGATTTCTGTCGAGGTTGCCGGGAAATCACTTGCGCTACTGGCGGAGTCGTCGAGGTCGCGGGTCAGGATGTGCACGGTTGGGCTGGCGGGTTCGCCGCCGACCGTACGTGCTGCGATCAATCGCTCGGGAAGCGCGAGCAGGACGGGTAGTCCACGTTCGGCATACCAGGATCCGATGGCGTGCAAGGTCGGCGCATCCGCGTGTGCCGAACGGTCCAGTGGCACAGCGGAATTCGCGCGGCGGGAGAATCCGCCACCCGCACGCACCAGCCAGCCGCCGACCCACGTCGACTCGACGCCCGGCCACGCGAGCGCCGCGGCATGCTCGAGGTCGCGGATTGCGCTGTTGCGCACAGGCTTTGCCGACAAGAGGCGGATCGACACAACCGACTCGAGGGGGATGGACTCGACCTTTCCGTCGCGCTCGATCAGCAGCGTCGAGTCGAAACTCCCGGTATCGGCGCGTTCCAGGAGAAAACCCGTGACATCGGACATCGTGGGCGCCGCCGCGGGAGCCGGGTTCGGTGAGTGCCGCCAGTCGGCGGGCGCGGCGTCGCCGAGTAGATACCGCACGACGACGCGGTCGCCGGGGTAGGCGTCGGCGGGCAGACGTGCAGGGGGCAGACGTGCCGGATCGGGACTCGAGGGTCGCTCGCTCATCGCGTGTCCCGTCGGTGGGTCAGTCGTCGTCGTCGTCGTCGTGGCCGAACGGGTCGGCCTGCTCGCCGGGAATCCAGGTCAGCCCTGGGATGCCCCACTTGTGCTTCTTGATCGCCTTCTTGGCCGCGCGGGCGTTGCGGCCGATCAGGACGTCGACGTAGAGGAAGCCGTCGAGGTGTCCGGTCTCGTGCTGCAGCATGCGGGCGAAGAATCCGTTGCCCTCGATGACCACCTCGTCGCCGTTGCGGTCGACGCCGGTGACCCGCGCCCATTCGGCGCGGCCGGTGGGGAACTGCTCGCCGGGCACCGACAGGCAGCCCTCTTCGTCGTCGTCGGGGTCGGGCATGGTTTCCGGGATCTCCGACGTCTCGAGGACGGGATTGATCACCTCTCCCCGTCGCCGCGCCGAGGCGCGACCCGCGTCGCCGTCGGGACAGTCGTAGACGAACATCCGTTTGCCGACGCCCACCTGGTTGGCGGCGAGACCGACGCCGTGCGCGGCGTCCATGGTCTCGTACATGTCGTCGAGGAGGGTGACGATCTCGTCGGACGGACGACCGGCGTCGTCGAGTTCGACCAACTCGGTCTGCTGGTGCAGGACCGGCTCGCCAACGATGCAGATCGGAAGCACAGACATGAGTGAAAAGCCTACTGCGCGCGGATGACGTCGACTGCCCTGGGCCTTGCGTGATCGGCTCGGTAAGAGCGACCCGACCGGGCGAGTCACACACGGTTGACGGCTTGCGGGCGTGGTTAGATGGTCACGAACCACATCGGTGTCATTCGACGGTCAGCGCACTCGTAGCCCGAGTTCTGTCACCGGGGTGGTACGCCGATTGACCCGGTCGAGGAGCCGACGCGGGTAGGGCCGGAGGCGAGCGTGAGGGAGCAAGATGGACGGCGCAGCAGCGCGTAGTCGCAAGCACGGTGATCAACCCGAGAACGCACCCCAACCGACAACGCAGAGTGCGGCCGGACAATCCGTCGATCCTCACGAGGTGGGTCCGGATGGTCTGTCGCGACGCGAGCACGACATCCTGGCGTTCGAGCGGCAGTGGTGGAAGTACGCGGGGGCCAAGGAAGAAGCGATCAAAGAGCTGTTCGGATTGTCGGCGACGCGTTACTACCAGGTGTTGAACGCACTCGTCGATCGCCCGGAGGCGCTGGCTGCCGACCCGATGCTGGTGAAGCGTCTGCGGAGGCTGCGGGCATCGCGTCAGAAGGCCCGTGCGGCGCGGCGGCTCGGCTTCGACATCACCTAACGCTGAGCGCGGTTGCCCGCCGCGTGTGCGTTAAGGTCATCGGTGATGAATGCTGATCGCGAGCCCAATCGCCTTCCCTTGCGGGCGGGGGCCATGTTGCTCCTCGCGGTGGCTGTCGTGTTCGTCGGACTCGGCTGGCACTCCGCGGCGACCTCTGGACAAAGTCCGGACGAAGACCTGCGCGAGGCCCAGGCGAGCGTCGCCACCACGACGACCCCCGCGTCGTCGTCCGCCGCGAATGCCTCGACGAGCGAGCGTCTCTGCGTGATCAACGCGGGTTCGATCGCTGGTCTCGCGTCGGAGGTCACCGACGATCTGAAGGCCAAGGGTTTCAACACGGCCAGCCCGGCGAACTACGACGGCGGCAGCTTCACCGAGAACACCATCCTCTACCGCGACTCGTCGCAGAAGGCGGACGCGGAGAAGGTGGCGACCGCGCTGGGTTCAAACCCCAGCGTCGAGCAGCGCCCGTCGTCGTTCACGATGTGCCGGGACGGTCTCGCGGTGGTGGTGGTCACCCGATGAGTTCTGACGCGGCAAGACTTTTCATCCGACTTTGTTCACCCGACGGCCCAACGGATCTCTAGGAGCTTTCATGACCGGCAGTTCGACACTCGGCTCGAAGACCCTGCGCAGCGTGCTCGCGCTGGGTGCTGCGGGCGCCATCGCCGCGGCGCTTGCCGGCTGTACTCCCGACGAACCGCGGTCGGACACTCCCGGCACCACCCCGTCGGTCGTGACGGGTAATCAGGCTCCCCCCGGATCCGTCGACGACGCCGACGGCATCCCGAACTCGTCCAAGGAGTCGGCGACCGCCGAGCTCAAGGACACCAAGGGCGCGACCGTCGGCACCGCGACGTTCACACCGAGCGGGTCGTCGCTTCGCGTCGACGTCAAGGTCACCAACGGCATCGCGGCGGGCTTCCACGGCATGCACATCCACGAGAACGGCGTGTGCCAGGCGAGCGGCTCGACTCCGTTCTCGTCGGCGGGCGGTCATCTGCAGGTCGACGGCCGTACCACTCATCCGTCGAGCGGCGACCTCGTGTCGATCAACGTGCTCGCCGACGGCACCGGCGAGACCGTGACCACGACGGACTCGGTGAACCTCAATCAGGTCGCTGGTAAGTCGATCATCATCCACGAGAAGCCCGACAACTTCGCGAACATCCCGACTCGCTACGCACCGGCGCCCGACGCCGACACGATGAAGACCGGCGACGCGGGCTCACGCTTGGCATGCGGCGTCATCACCGTCGAGGGCTGACGCGACACCGGTACCGGTCTGACCGGCACCGGTCTGAGCGGAAGGCCTGATCGATGCCGAAGATCATCCCGATCGAGTTCTCCGGTTCGCCGACGCCGACGCTGGGCGTCGAGTGGGAGTTCGCACTCACCGACAAGGTGTCCGGCGATCTGTCGAACTCGGCGGCGGAGCTGTTCACCGAGGTCGGTCGTCGTGCCCCCGACCGTGCGGGCAAGGTTCACAAGGAGTTGCTGCGCAACACCGTCGAGTTGGTGACCGGTGTGAGTACGACGACGCGTGAGGCGATCGACGACCTCTCGGCGACGCTCGACGTCGTGCGGTCGATCACCGACGGGCTCGGTGTCGACCTGTATGGCGCAGGCACGCATCCGTTCGCGGAGTGGTCGACGCAGTTGCTCACCGAGGGACACCGGTACGCGGAGTTGATCAATCGCACCCAGTGGTGGGGCAGGCAGATGCTGATCTGGGGTGTCCACGTGCACGTCGGCATCGACCGACGCGACAAGGTCCTACCGATCCTGACGTCGCTGCTCAACTACTACCCGCACCTCCTCGCGCTCTCGTCGTCGTCTCCGATGTGGTCGGGTCAGGACACCGGCTACGCGAGCAACCGCGCCATGATGTTCCAGCAGTTGCCCACCGCGGGGCTACCGTTCCAATTCCAGACGTGGCACGAGTTCGAGGCGTTCGTCGCCGACCAGAAGACGACGGGAATCATCGACCATCTCAACGAGATTCGGTGGGACATCCGTCCCTCACCGCACCTGGGCACCATCGAGGTGCGGGTGTGCGACGGGATGACGAACCTGGTGGAGCTGTCCGGGATCGTCGCGCTCATCCACTGCCTCGTCGTCGATCTCGATCGTCGGCTGTCGGCGGGTGAGGAACTGCCGCACATGGCGCCGTGGTTGGTGCAGGAGAACAAGTGGCGAGCCGCGCGTTACGGCCTCGAGGCCATCGTCATCCTCGACTCCGATTGCGATGAACGACTCGTGACCGACGACCTCACCGTGCTGCTCAAACGACTCGAGCCCATCGCCGAGGAACTCGGGTGCATCGATGAACTGGCGCGCGTGGTCGACATCGTCGATCACGGAGCCAGCTATCAGCGGCAGCGCAGCGTCCACGAGCGCACCGGTGACATGCGCGCCGTGGTCGCGTCAGTGGTCTCAGAACTGGATTGAAAACCCGCGGGTGACGCTGCCCGTGGCATTCTCGGTTGTCGCGAAATCACGTTTTGCGTACATAGCGTGCGTGGTCGATTTTGGCGTTGTCATCGGTTTCACTTCTCGCTTTGCGGTCGGCAACCGGCACAATCAAGGGGTCGACCTTAAAACCCTCTGAAGGAAATCAGCCATGCATGCTGTTGTGCCCTTGTCGAGTCCTGCCCCGAACATCGCCGGCCCGCTCGATCCGATCGTCGTCCCGGACGCGACGAGCGATGCGACGATGGTCGTCGCATCGCCGACAATCGTCCCCGACCTCTGGCGCCAGTACCTCGACGGCGCTCACGCCGCGTACTCCGCTCGTGGCGTCGACGATGCGCTCGACTACGACGCCATCAGCGACGGCTCGAGTACCACGCTGTTCTGCGCGGTGCTCGATACCGCCGGGGACATCGTCGGTGGCCTGCGTGTTCAGGGACCGTACACGCTGCCGCATCAGTCGCATGCCGTCACCGAATGGGATGGCCAACCGGGGCAGTCGGAGCTGATCAGAGCGATCGGTGCGCGTCTGGCGGGAGGCCTGATCGAGGTGAAGTCGGCGTTCGTCGATCCGACGTCGAGCGACGCGGCGGCAGCCGCGGGCTTTCTTGCCCGCACACCGTTGATCGTGATGGCGGCCACCGGCACGCGACACATGCTCGCCACCGCGGCCGACTATGTGCTCGCCAGGTGGGAATCGGGTGGCGGTCGGGTTGATACCGACATTCCATACACGCCGTATCCCGACGAAAGGTATCGGACGCAGGCAATGTTCTGGGACCGCGACCTACTCGCACGTCATGCGAAACCGTCGGTGTGGCGAACAATGTGTACCGAATTCAGGCAAATTTCCCACACATTCGACGCTGGATCCGTCGACGTCGCGTGAAACACATCACCGACGCTATTCGGAAGTGAGCGGCCCGCTGGTCTTCGGTCGTTCACTCGTGCTCTCGCTGAAGACCTCGGCGAACACGTCGGGGGTCAGTTCGTTCCACTGCAATTCGTGGTACTCGCGTTGCGCCAGAATCATGCGCTCGATGTCGAGGACGTAGCGTCCGGACATCACCGGACGACCGCACACGATGTTGCGCGCGGCCGCGGCCGCGATACCACCCGACATTGCCGCGGTGGAGCCCAACTGCGGCCAGGAGGCGAGACTTCGACCGACCTGACTGGCGGAGAACGCCATACGCGACGTCAGATTGTCGCCGACGATGGCCATGGCCATGTCGAGGCGCTGCACCGGGTCCGCAGCGTCGGCGGCGCTGAAGTTCTCGCCGCGTCCGTGGAAGATCGGGTACTCGGGATCGAGATCGTATCGTTCGATGTCGAGCATCACGTTCTCGCCGATGTCGGTGACGCTGACCACCGGAATGCGCGCCGCGCGTGCCCGACGACGCATGTCGATCTTCATCGCGATGTCGTCGATCTCCTCGATGATCACCGAGACCGGCTTGCCCGTCGCCACGCCGAGGAAGGCGTCGGCGACGTCGGTCGAATAGCCGTGCACGAACTGTGTCACCGACGAGTACGGATCGCCCTCGAGGATGCGTCGTTCTGCGATGTCGACCTTGGCGAGCCCGACGTCGCAGATCGAGGTCGTCATGCGGTTGAGGTTGGTCGGTGAGAGTCGATCGGAGTCGGCGATGTGGAAACTGCGGGCACCGGTCAGCGCGCACGACGCCAACGCCGACGACCCGACCGAAAGGCCTGCGACGGCGACGGTCGCGTCGCGCCACGCCTCCTGCTCGGAAGTGGTCAGCAGGAATCGGTTGCGCGCGGTCTTGAGCCGATAGAACAGCTCGGCGTCGGGCATCCGGACGACCGTGTTGCGCCAGTCGATCACGACGTACCGTGTTCGGTCGTCGATGACGGCGGGATCGCCGAAGTCGACGAGGGCGTCCGGCGCGGGCCCCGGCTCGACATGCTCGAGCGCATCGAGCGCGCGAAGCTCTTCGAGCGCGGCGGGCCACATGTCGACCAGTTCGCGACGTGACGAGTCGGTGAGCTGCGCGATCCGCGCGGCGTCGTAGTAGGGGTGCAGGATCTCGATCATCGACTCTCTCCTGTTCCACTCGTTGCCGATGACCGTGGCAGTCACGGAGTCGGGCGGTGTGTCGGGTCCAGACCTCGCCGGAGCCGGGGTCGGTGCAGTACCGGCCTGCGCCGCCTTCATGTCGTCCGAGTGCCCATTGACCTCGGCGATCGAGGAGACGACCGACCGGTTTCTACCAAGGTGTTTTGCTGCGTAGAGGAGATGGTCGGCGGGAGCGATTAGCTGGTCGAGGCTCCGCGAGGTCAGCGTGGAGTCGCCGTCGTGGAGTTCGGCGGGGTCGGCGGTCACACCGCCGACGCTGATCGTGACTCCCGCGTGTACATGCACCGTCAGACACAGCCGCGCAGCGATGTCGCGCAGTTGTGCCTCGTCGTCGACGGCCATCAGGATGGTGAACTCCTCGCCGCCCGTTCTCGCGACCAGAGCGTCGTCGGGGACGTTGTTGCCCAGCATGGTCGTCACGTCGACGAGGATCGCGTCGCCCGCGGCGTGACCGTGGGCGTCGTTGATGCGTTTGAAGTGATCGATGTCGATGACGAGCATCGCGATACATCTGCCCGCGCGGTTCGCGGCGCGGAAGATCGGTGTGGCGCCGTCGAAGAGACCGCGTCTGTTGAGAGCGCCGGTGAGTGGGTCGGTGATGCTCAGCCGTGCCTGTTCATCGATCAACGACGACAGCGTGCGACGCAGCATCGTGACCATGATCGTCGGGACCGCGATTGCCATCAGCACCGCGCCACCACCGACCGCGAAAGCGGTCACCGACGTGGCGCGTACGGCCATTACCCCACATGCGAGAGCCATTGCCGCGACCACGAAACCGACAACGAGATGCTGTGGCGACGCCATGGCGGTGAGTGCGGGCACCGCAGCGATGAGCACGAGAACCGCGATTGCCGAGCCGTTGTCGGCGATTACCGCAGCAGAAGCCGCGATGCCCAACATTCCACCGAAACCGTCAAGCGTGAACTGCTGATCACTGAGCTTGCCGGCGCGAATAGTGAGCGCGACCGAGAACAGCGTGAAAACCCCGACGAGTGCCAATACCCAGTGCGTACCGGGCATGAGAAAAGAATCCGACGCGAGCCCGAATGCGATGAGCGGGACAGCGCCGACCTGGCTGCACAGCATAGCGAGCGAGCGCTGATCAAACCGCTGCGCCACCGACGACACTTCTCACCTCCGCGTGTGCTCTTCGTTCGCGCAGTCGGGCGCGAGGACGAATCCCCTACATGATTGTGACCGAACACTGTGTAGCGTGCGACGCTTCACAGGCGATTGTGACGAGATCAGTCGATATCGCCGCGGTCCAACCGTTCTTTGGCGATCAATCCGTCCTGGGCACGTTGTTCCTGATATACCAGTCGCCCGATTCTATGCGCGATGACCGGTGCAGTGATGATGGCGAAGAGGCCGGCGAGAATCAACATTCCGACGTCGACGTTGTCGCCGAGTTGGATGATCGCGCCGAGGAGGATTTGCAGCAGTCCGAAGGTCTGAGGTTTGGTCGCCGCGTGCATGCGGCTCAGGGTGTCGGGGAAACGGAACACGCCGAGCGCCGCGGTGAACGCCATCAACGCGCCGAGTATGAGGAAGACCGAGCTGATGATGTCGACGATCATGGTCGTTGCCCCCTCACGTCTGGTCGTCCCGGACTCGGAATCGGGCGATCGCGATCGACCCGACGAAGCTGAGTAGTGCCAGCGCCACGACGCCGGGCACCACGGTGGTGTCGCCGCTGTAGGCCGCCCACACCGCGAGACCGCACATCGCGAGCGCGATGAGAGTGTCGAGGGCGACGAGACGGTCGAGAGTTGTCGGTCCCATGAGCGCGCGGGCAGCGGTGAGCACGGCTGCGACGAGCAGCAGCGTGGCCACGATCACCCAGACGACGCTCATTGGTTCTGCTCCGCTTTGATCGACGCCCGCTCGGCGGTGCGCACGTGGTGATAGTCATCGTCGATGCCGTGGTACGGACTCGGGTGCCATTCGCTGTCACGCTCGAACGCCTTGATGAACATCCGCTCGACGAACGCGATCTGCCGGTGGAACGCCCGCACCTTCTTGTCTGAGCGGACATCGAAGACGTGCACGTAGATCAGCCGTCGACGATGGTCGATCTCCAGCACCATCGTGCCGGGCACGAGATTGAGATAGTCGACGGCGAGGGTGAGCACCATGTCGGATTTGATTGCCACCCGCACCCGGATGACCGCACCGAGTGGGCGATAGCCGGGTCGGATCGCGGCCCACGCCACCTGCGCGCTCGACACGAAGAAGTCGACGATCAGCCGTGCGATGAGCCAGAGCACCGACACGGGGTGGATACGGCCCTCGACCGGAACCCGCGGCAGCGGCAGCACGATGGAGATGACCAGCGCGAGCACGACGCCACCGATGATGTTGGCCCACGACACCGTGCCCCACAGCAGCACCCAGACAAAGGTGAGCCAGGCGAGGACCCACAAGCGGACGGCCAGTTCGCGGCCGTCGCTCGCGATTCGGCCGGGAAGCCGGATGTGTTCGCGAAGCCACACGAATACCCGGACGGTGTTCCAGAAGATGAACAGCAGCGACACGCGCCACGCATTGACGAGGAACGATCTCACGGGCCCCTTGCCGGGCGCGCGTACCGCCCCGGAGCTGCGGCGTCGGGGGTCTTGGTTGCCCTGGTCCTGGCTCGTCATCTGTCACCTCCCAGCACGCTGACGATGTAGTTGTCGCGGTCGGATATGTTGTCGGCCGCGCTGTCGGTGAAGCGCAGGATCGGGCCTGCCCAGAAGGTCAGCACGAGACCGGCCGCGACCATCAGCGCGGTCGGTACCACCATCGACGTCGGCATGCGGCCGACGTCTTCGCGGTCGTCGAAGGAGATGTCGGCACGCTCGTCGATGAGGGCAGACGGTGCGCTGTCGGCGAGCTCGCCCTCGGGAGCGTCGGCACGCGGTCGCCAGAACGCCTTGGTCCACACGCGGGCCATCACGTAAAGGGTCAACAGGCTGGTGATCACCGAACCGGCAACCAACAACCACGCGAGCACCGACCCGTCGCGAGTGCCCGCCTCGAGCAATCCGACCTTGCCGATGAACCCGGAGAACGGGGGGATACCGCCGAGGTTGAGGGCCGGGATCAAGAAGAGTCCTGCGAGCAGGGGACTCGCGATCAGGCCGCCGAGCCTGCGCAACGACGCAGAGCCCGCCTGTCGTTCGATCAGGCCGACGACCAGGAACAGCGTCGTCTGCACGAGGATGTGGTGCGCGACGTAGTAGATCGCCGCGGACAGTCCCAGTCGCGACGACAGCGCGATGCCGAAGATCATGTAGCCGATGTGCGAGACGAGCGTGAACGACAACAGGCGCTTGATGTCGGACTGCGCGATCGCACCGAAGATGCCGATCAGCATCGTCAGCAGCCCCGCGACCATCAGGATCGAATCCATCGATCCGCCGGGGAACAGCAGCGTATGTGTGCGCATGATCGCGTACACACCGACTTTGGTCAGCAAGCCTGCGAACACCGCGGTGACCGGGGCGGGAGCCGTCGGATACGAGTCGGGCAGCCACGACGACAGCGGGAACACGGCGGCCTTGATACCGAATGCGACGAGGAGCACCGCGTAGAGCGCGTTGCGGGTGCCCTCGGCCACGGTGTCGAGTCGCAGTGCCATCTCGGCGAGGTTCAGCGTGCCGGTCGTCGCGTAGGCGAACGCGATCCCTGCGAGGAAGATCAGCGACGAGAGCATCGACACCATCACGTACGACGCTCCTGCACGCACGCGCTCTCCGCTGGCACCGAGTGTGAGCAGCACGAAGCTCGCCGACAGCAGGATCTCGAACGAGACGAACAGGTTGAACAGGTCGCCGGCGAGGAAGGAGTTGCAGACGCCCGCGCACAGGATCAGATAGGTCGGCAGGAAGATCGACACCGGCTGCTGCGACGTGCCGTCGCGAATACCCTGCCCGATCGCGTAGCTCACCACGCACAGCAGCACCACCGTCGAGACCACCAGCATCAACGCCGCGAGCGGATCGACGACCAACGTGATCCCGAGCGGACCGTTCGGGTACCCCTTCGACCCCCACCCGCCGATATGGACCGAGAACGTTCCGTGTTCGTCGGTGAGGTAGAGCATCATGCCCGACGCAACAAGTGCGGTACCGATTGCGACGAGAGCGACAGCACGCTGCAGGATGGGGCTTCGACCGGCGAGCAGCGTGATCGCGGCACCGAGCAGCGGTACGAGCGTCGGCAGCGTGATGAGAACCGGAATCCACGAGGGCTGGGGGATCATCGATCGTCTCCCGGCTGCGGGGGATCACGCGGGTCGGCCGTTCCGGGATAGGGCTTGTCCGGATCCTGCAGATCGTTGCCCAGCGGCCACGTCATGTCGACGACGTCGAGGCCGGCTTCTGCGAGTTCGTCCTCCTCGCGCGAGACCTCATCGATGACGTCGTCATCGTCTGGCATGAGGTCGGTCTCGATCTTGGTCCGGTGCAGTGCGGCATACTCCTCGGGTGTCAGTGGGTTGCCTTCGTCGTCGAACAGGTCGCCGAGTGGTGTGTCGGCGCCGGTCTCGGGGTTGTCGCTGCGGTCGCGGTCCGGTGCGGTCTGCAGGTTCGTGTTGAGGACCTTGCGATCCTCCACGTCGTCTTCGAGGTCGTCGTCGTCTCGGTTGAGGACGAACAGGCGGTAGACCATCGCGAGGATGAACGCGGCGACACCCATCGTGATGACGATCGCCGTGAGGACCATCGCCTGCGCGAGAGGGTCGGCGTCCTGCGTGCGGTGATCCGACGTCCTGCCGAGGATCGGCGGATTTCCCGGAGGTCCCGCGAGGGTGATGATCAGCAGGTTGATGCCGTTTCCGACGAGCAGCAGACCCAACAGCATGCGGATCAGGCTGCGTTCCATGAGCAGATACGAGCCGCAGGCGGCGAGGATCGCGACGATGACGAGGAGTCCGAGATTCACGCTCATCGGCTTGCCTCCCCGGGTACGCGCATGATGGTGCCTGCCGGGATCGAGGTCTCGACGTCGAGACGCGCGCCGAGGCTGCGCAGGATGTCGAGCACCAGGCCGACCACGATCAGGTAGATGCCGAGGTCGAAGAACAGTGCGGTGACGATCTTGATGTCGCCGAGCAGCGGCAGCGTGACCTTGAGGACCGCCGACGACAGTGCGGGCGCACCGAGCAGCATCGATGTCGCCGCGGTGCCCGCGGAGATCAACAATCCTGTTCCGAGGAACTTGCCGGGTTCGATGGGTAGCGCCTCGCCGAGTTCGTAGCGGCCGCCCGCCAGATAGCGCAACACGAGTGCCAGTCCCATCGTGAGACCACCCGCGAACCCTCCGCCGGGAGCGTTGTGGCCCGCGAAGAAGAAGTAGATCGAGAGCACGACCATCGTCGGGAAGATCAGACGCGTCGTCGCCTCGAGCACCATCGACCGGTGGCGTGGGTCGCGGAACTCGCTGCCGCGCAGCCACGTCGTGCGATCCGGCGGGATCGGGTCGTCGTCTTCGTCGTTCTGGCCGTTCGGGTTGCCGTTGGGGCCATTCGCGAGCATGCGTGCGGCGTCGGACACGCGCGGTGCGGCACCGAACCTGCGGTTGCGGAACACCATCGACGCGACGCCCGTGGCTGCGACGATGAGGACGCTGATCTCGCCCATCGTGTCCCACGCGCGGATGTCGACGAGCAGCACGTTGACCGCGTTGGCGCCGTGGCCCCACTTGTACGCGGCTTCGGGGATGTCGACCGAGACAGGCTGTGAGTTGCGCGCGGCCGCGGCGAACAGGCCGATGACCACGAGGCTGACACCGACCGCTGCGCCGATGAGTGCGCGGACCGCCTTGAACCCCGTCGCGTGCCGCGGCTCGGGTTCTGCGGGCAGCTTGCGCAGGACCAGCACGAAGATGACCAGCGTGAGCGTCTCGACCAGGAACTGGGTGAGCGCGAGGTCGGGGGCGCCGTAGAGAGCGAACAGCACTCCGCAGCCGTAGCCCGTGACACCGACGATCAGTGTTGCGGCGAGTCGGTTGCGCAGCAGGACCGCCGCGATCGCCGCGGCGGCCATGATCCCACCGATCACCACCTCGATCGACGAGTCGAATCCGCGCGGCGAGAGTCGATCACGTGCACCGAGGAACAGCACTGTGACGGGCAGGATGATCGCGGTGCACATGATCACGCCCTGCGTGATGGGCAGCGAACCGCGCTGGGTGTTGCGCGTCAGTGTGAGCGAGAGAGAGTCGGCCGTGCGCAGCGTGGCGTCGTAGATGCGGTCGGCGTTGAGTAGCGGGCGGTAGCGGAACAGCACATCCCGAAGACGTCGGATCAGCATGAACAGCGCTGCGCCACCGACGATGACGATGATGGAGAAGACCACCGGCAGCCCGAAGCCGTGCCACATGGCCAGATGCTCGATCTTGTGGCCGTACGACGGCAGGGTCTCGGCGTAGGGCTCGAAGGCGGTGCCGATAAGCGGGCTCAGGAAAGCGGTGACGACACCGAGTACCGCGAGGATCGCGGGTGGCGTCTGGAACGCGACCGAGGGCGGATGCATCTGTGCGACGACGCGGCTCGGGAGCTGGCGCACCTTGCGACCGAACGCGCCCCACAGGAATCGCGTCGTGTACGCCATCGTGATGATCGACCCCGCCAACAAGACGTAGTCGACGGTCTCGGCCTGCCAGTGCTGCAGCGATCCGGTATCCCAGATCGAGGCGAACGCGGTCTCCTTGCCGACGAACCCCATGGTGAACGGCAACCCGGCCATGCTCGCACCCGCGATGGCGGCGATGAGGGCGAGGGCGGGCAGACGGTGGCCGAGGCGGGCCAGCTTGCGGATGTCGCGTGTGCCTGTCGAGTGGTCGATGATGCCGACGACCATGAACAGTGCGGCTTTGAACATCGCGTGCGCCACCAGCATCGCCAGCGCGGCCATCGCGACGTTCGCGTCGCCCATGCCGAACAACACGGCGAGGAAGCCGAGCTGCGACACAGTGCCGAACGCGAGGATGAGCTTGAGATCGAGTTCGCGAAGCGAGCGCCAGCCGCCGAGCAGCATGGTGAAACAGCCGAGCCCGATCGTCATGACCTGCCAACTGGTGAGGCCGGAGAAGCCGGGAGCCAACCGCCCGATCAGGTAGATGCCCGCCTTCACCATCGCCGCGGCGTGGAGGTACGCGCTGACCGGTGTCGGCGCGGCCATCGCGCCGGGCAGCCAGAAGTGGAACGGGACGATCGCGGACTTGCTGACGGCGCCGATCAGCACCAGCACGATCGCGACGTCGACAAAGATGCCGCTCGACGGCGGGTGCGCCACCAGGTCGGAAAGCAGATACGACCCGGTTCGTTCGCCGAGCATGATGATGCCGACGAGCATCGCGAGTCCGCCGAGGGTGGTCACGAGTAGTGCCTGCGTCGCGGATCTGCGCGAGGTGGCGCGGACGTGATAGAAGCCCACGAGCATGAACGACAACACCGTGGTGAGCTCCCAGAAGATATAGAGCATCAGCATGTTGTCGCTGGCGACGAGTCCGAACATCGCCGCTGCGAACGCAATCATCTCGCCACCGAAGATGGCGACCCGTGGGCGAGCGTCGTCGAAGTAATTGGCGCAGTAGCAGAGCACCAACGCCCCGACACCGAGGATCAGCACCGACATGATGGCCGTGAGCGTGTCGAAACGCATCACGAAATCCATCTGCAGCGTCGGAGCCCAGGTGACCGTCTCGACGCGAGGAGGATCGTGCGCGTGTGGCCAGTTGAGCAGGACCCAGATCAGTCCGCCGAGCGGAGCGAGCGCGAGTACGTAGAAACCCCTGGTGCCGAGCGCATGAACGATGGCGGGTGCGATGAGCGCACACACGGCCAACGCGGCCAACACCGAGATCAAAGGGCACTCCGTCTTTCGTCGTCTGGCGGGGTGTCACGGAGCAACTGCCCGCTCGACTATCTTACCGTTGCAGTCATGTCGCGCTTAGTCAGGTTCACAGTCGTTCTGCTGACGTGCACGCTTGCGCTGGTCATCGGTGCTTGCGGGTCCGACGAGGACAGCGGTCTCAAGGGAGTGGCACTACCGTCTGATTTTCCCTCCGATCAGGTTCCCCTGATCGACGGAACGGTGCTGACTGCGTCGGGTGATGCGACCAAGGGCTGGTCGGTGACGGTCCAGGCACCCGCGGGCGATTCCGGCGTCCTGGACACCGCGGTCAAGAAGTTGACCGACGCCGGCTACACCGAGTCGCAACGAACGTCGCAGAACGGACAGTCCGTCGTGGTGCTGACCGCGGACAAGGCAGGCAAGACGTACTGGGTGAGCGCGGGTGTCACCCCTGCCGCCGCGTCCGGCGGGTCGTCGGTGTTCTACACGATCACGACGAGCTGAGGTTCACAGCCGACTGCCAGAGAGTGGGCAGTCGGACGCAAGGGATGCCACGCACCGTGGACGGCACTGTTGATGCGTCATCAGCGCGCCGAACGTCGGCGCTGTTCGACGACGCACCCGAGCGCAGGGAGTCCCCACGATGTCCGCACCCACCACCGGAGAACACTCGACGAACCCCGAGTACCCGACGAATCCCGATCACCCGACGCCAGGGCAGTCGGCTTGGCAGGCGGAAGCGCCTCCGGCCGGTGACTCTGCGCAGCCACGAGCCGACCAGGTGCCGCCGAAGGTCAAGAACGCGATCATCGCAGGCGGGATCGGGCTGGCGGTCGGGTTCGGACTGCTCGGCTTCGGCGCGGGGTACGTCGTGGGCCACGACAACTCGTCGGGCCAGAGCCAGATGCGCGGCCCCGGGATGAACGGTGGCGGCATGAACGGGGGCGGGATGCCCGGCATGAACGGTGGTGGCATGAACGGTGGTGGCATGAATGGGGGCCAGATGCCTGGCATGAACGGCGGCACGGGCCAGAACGGGCAGCTTCCCAACGGTCAGCAGGGGCAGATGCCGAACGGCCAAGTGCCGAACGGCCAGCTGCCGAATGGCCAGCAGGGCCAGACCCCGAACGGGCAGGTGCCCAACGGCCAGCAGGGCCAGACCCCGAACGGGCAGGTGCCCAACGGCCAGCAGGGTCAGACCGGGCAGGCCGGCACCCAGACCAGCTGAACCCAGCCGTTCACTCGCCCCAGCTGTTCACTCACTCCGTCGGTCGGCGTAGGCGCGCAGATCCTCGACCTGTGCGGCGTCGAGTGACGGTCGCACCCGGGTGCGGGCGTCGACGACGTCGTCGGCGGTGACGGTCGCGGCGTCGATGTCGCGGCGCATGGCTGCCAGCGCCGCCTCGCGCAGCAGCGCGGCGCAGTCGGCGGCCGAGTAGCCCTCGAGGTCGGCGGCGAGCGCGTCGAGGTCGATGCCGTCGGCCAGGGGCACCTTGCGGCCCGACGTGCGCAGAATCTCCGCGCGGGCTTGCGCGTCCGGTGGCGGGACGAAGACCAATCGCTCCAGCCGCCCCGGACGTAGCAGTGCCGGGTCGATGAGGTCCGGCCGATTGGTCGCGCCGAGGACCACGACGTCCTGCAGCGGCTCGACGCCGTCGAGTTCGGTCAACAGCGCGGCCACGACGCGATCGCCGACGCCCGCATCGGTCGACTGGCCGCGACGCGGGGCGAGGGCGTCGACCTCGTCGAGAAAGATCAGCGACGGCGCCGATTCGCGTGCCGCGGCGAACAGGTCGCGCACCGCTTTCTCCGACGACCCGACCCACTTGTCCATGAGCTCGGCGCCCTTGACCATGTGCACCGAGAGCATGCCCGACGCCGCAAGCGCGCGTACGACGAAGGTCTTGCCGCAGCCGGGTGGTCCGTACAGGAGCACACCGCGCGGCGGCTCGACGCCGAGCCGTGTGAACGTGTCGGGGTGCTGCAGCGGCCAGAGCACGGTCTCGGTGAGAGCCTGCTTCGTCTCGGTCATGTCGCCGACGTCGTCGAGGGTGATGGACCCGACCGCGACCTCGGGGGTGCGTAGCCGCGAGACGGGTCGGATGACGTCGAGTGCCCCGATGAGATCATCGTCGGTGAGTGAGGGCGCCGCATCGCTGGCGCTTGCCCTCGCGGCCGCACGCAAGGCTGCCTCGCGCGCGAGCGCAGCCAAGTCGCCTGCGACGAAACCCGGTGTGCGCGCGGCGATGTGGTCGAGGTCGAGTGCACCGTCGGTGGGTACTCCGGTGAGGATCACCCCGAGTATCCGTGCGCGCCGGGCGGCGTCGGGTAGTCCGATGACGAGTTCGCGGTCGCACAGGTCGGGAGCGCGTAGGCGTTCGTCGAGCCCCGCGGGTTCAGCGCTGGTGACGATCAACGCGATGTGGTCGTCGGACGTCGACGTCGCGTCGGTGGGGCTGATCGCTGCGCGCAGTTCGTCGAGGATCAACGTCGAGACCGGCTCGGACTTCGCGGGCAGCAGGGCGTCGACGTCGGTGATCAGTAGCACCCCCGAGCCGGAGCGTCGGAGATCGGCGATCGCGTCGCTGACCGCGCGGAGGCGGGCCGAGGCCTCGAGCGATCCGATGGTTGGTCCGTCGATCGTCGTCAATGTCCTTGCGGCACAGACGGATCGCACAAGTGTCGCCTTCCCGGACCCTGCCGGACCGGAGAGCAGCACGCCGAGTCGGGGAGTGGCCCCGAGCGCGCGCAGTACGCCTGGCTCGTCGAGCGTGATGCTCAGCCACTCGGTGAGTTTCGCGACCTGCGCGTCGACCCCGACCAACTCCGATGCCGGGCGCACCACGTGCCCCGGCGATTCCGCACCCGGCGGTGTGGTGAGCCAACCGCGCCCGACCCCGCCTGCTGCCGCGCCGACGGCGCCGCGACTCTCGCCGACAACGCCGGGACTCGTGTCCGCGGCGCGAGGTGCTGCACCTACGCCGCCGCGTGCGGCGTCGACGCCATCCGACGCCCACAGCACGGCCGTCGACGGCTGCACGCTGACCGGCGACCCGGGATCGGTTGCGGTGACCGTCAGCAACTCGTTGGTCCAGGTGATCCCGACCGACAACGTGAGCGCGCGGGTCGCGGCGCTCGCGCTGAGTTCCGGACCGAGGTCGCGTGGAAGCAGCGACACCGCATCCCCGACCGACAGCACCTTGCCGAGGAGTGCACGCCGCAGCGTCGCCTCGTCGACGCCTCGACTCGCAACAGCAGAACCGGTGACGACGACCCGTGCCGCACCGTGCACGGCAACCTCGGAGAGCACGACGGAAGCGTTTTCCTTGATGCCCGCGTTGGAGAACGTGATGTCGTCGAGCAGTAGCGTGCCGGTCGGCGTCCCCGACGGTGCTGCCGCGACGACGGCTGCGGTGACCCGTGCACCCGTGATCGACACCGCGTCCCACTCGCGCAATCCGAGCGCCGTCAGCGCTTCGGGATGAGCGCGGACGATCCCGCGGCGCGAATCCGCAGCCGACGTATTGAGCCGAGCGGTCAGAGTGAGCTGCGCGTTCACCTGGCTTCACCGCCGGCAGGGGCGTCGGTGACAGGGGCGTCGGAAAGGGGGACGTCGGAAGCGGGGGCGTCGGAAACTGTGGTGTCGGAAACCGGGGCGTCGGAAACACTGTGCGGCGCCGTGGGTTCAGAGCCCGGGATGTGCAGGCCGAGTCGCGCGGTCGACTTGCGCGGTGGCAGCGTGCGGCGCGGCTGGCCGCGGGCGATCGCCCGACGTTCCGCCCGGCGCTCGGCGGGCGGGGCCTCCCAGTGTTCTGGCCGCGCCTGTACCCAGCGTCGACTGCGCCAGGCGAACGGAATGTGCACGGCGTATGCCGCCACCAGGATGATCATCAGCACGTATGGGTAGGTCAACAGCAGTGCTGCGCCGATCGCGACCAGGATCAACAGGCCCGCAAGCTTGCGCGGATGCACAGACGACGTCTTGAGCGATGCTGTCGGAACTCGACTGACCGCGAGCAGCGCCACTACGACCAACCACAATCCGACGACCAGCGGCGAGGTCCACCATCCGTCGCCGAACTGCTGGGCGAGCCCGATCGGCAGCAGGGCCACCAGGGCTGCTGCGGGCGCGGGGACACCGACAAAGAAGTCACGGGTGTAGCCGGGGGCATCGGTGTCGTCGAGCAGGGTGTTGAACCGCGCGAGCCGCAGCACGATCGCGCAGCAGTAGATCAGCGCGAATCCCCAGCCGAGGTCGTGTCCTTGCAGCAGATAGAGGTACACGATCAGTGCAGGCACGACGCCGAAGTTGATGGCATCGGCGAGTGAATCGATCTCGGCGCCGATCTTGGTGGTCGCGCCCATCAGCCGGGCCACCCGGCCGTCGATGCCGTCGAGCAGTGCCGCGGCGACGACGAGTGCCATCGCAAGGTCGACGTTGTCGTTGATGACAGCGCGTACCGCCGTCAAACCCGCGCAGATCGCGAGAATCGTCAGCGCCGACGGTACGAACATGCGGCCCGCTGCGGCCTGTCGCCGCAGTCTGCCCTGCTCGTCGTTCGATGCCGAGCCCCGGGGGACTCGACGTCGCGTCGACCTCATCGACGGATTGCGGTAGTGCAGCGGGGTGCGGTCTACGCCCGCTCGATTGTTGGTCGGCATGTCACCCGCCGTCGCGGACGCGGGTGGTATCCGAGGTACTCAGCGTGGCGAGCGGGGTCTCGGCGCCGACGGTGCGCTGCCCGACCAACACTCGTTGCTTCGTACCCGGCGGGAGGTAGACGTCGACGCGTGAGCCGAACCGGATGAGTCCGTAGGTGTCGCCGATGGAGAGGTGATCGCCGACCTTCGCGGTGCAGACGATTCGACGCGCAAGCAGGCCGGCGATCTGGACCACGGCGATGTCGGAGTCGCGGGGTGTCGGGTCGGGATCGTCGCCGTCGGAATCGTCCCCGCCGTCGGGGCGCACGACCATCGTCGTGCGCTCGTTTGCCGAACTCGCCTCCGGGAGGTCGGCGGACACGAACGAACCGGGCGTGTGCGTCACCGACAACACGCGACCGCTGATCGGGACGCGCTGCACGTGGACGTCGAAGATCGACAGGAACGTCGAGACGCGCGGTCGGGGCTGGTCGCCGAGACCCGATTCCGCTGGGGGCACGGCGTCGTCGACGAGGCTGACGATCCCGTCTGCCGGAGCCACCACGACGCCCGGCTCGGTCGGCGGAACCCGTGAGGGATGCCGGAAGAAGGCTGCGCACGCTCCTGCCGCGGCGGTCGCGGGTACCGCGATCCACCGATGTCGTCGACCAACCACCGCCACCGCCGATGCCGCAGCGACGAACGGGAGGCCTGCCGGGTGGATCGGGGGAAGGGTCTCGCGCGCAAGAGCAACGAGGTGCGTCGGGGTCAGGCCGGAACGGATCGGACCGTCGGATTCGGTTGCCGGATGTTGTGCTGATGCGTCCGGTCGCGGGCGCCTGGCCACCTGATCATCCTCCCGAGTCGGTCGCGCCGGAATTGCCCGTCGCGTCCGTACAGCTTAGCGATGCCAGACAGCTGCGGTTCCGGGGTCTGGGGGTCGCAGACGTCACAGAACGACGACGTCGACGACCGAACCCGCAGGCAATGCGGTGGTCGCGGCAGGGATGTCGATCAACGCGTTCGCCCCCGCGAGGTATCGCAGATGATGCGACCCCGGCGGACCTATCGGCTCGACGACCAGTTGGCCGTCGACGCCCGGGAGCAACGACTCGTCGACGACTCCGCGCATGAACTGCCTTTTGCCCTCCGGTGATCGGATGTCGCTGCCGAGCGTGGCTGCGACGCGCGGTCGGTCGGGTGACAGGCCCATCGCCGCGCGCAGGGGAGGACGGATGAACACCTCGAACGACACGAGTGAACTGACCGGATTTCCCGGCAACGTGATGATCGGGACGCGACGGCCGGCCGGGTTGAGGTGATGCCCACATCCCTGCGGCATCCCGGGCTGCATGGCCACCTTCACGAACTCGACCGGCCCGGCGTCGAGTGCCTCCTTGACCACCTCGTAGGCCCCGGCGCTCACGCCGCCGGAGGTGATGATCAGGTCCGCGTCGGCCGACGCCTCGTCGAGGCGCTCGAGGAAGTCCGCGACGTCGTCGGGCACGAAGTGAACGTGCCGCGCCAGTGCGCCCGCCTCGGTGAGTGCCGCGGTGAGCATGGCGCCGTTGGATTCGTAGATCTGACCGTGCTGCAACGATTTTCCCGGCTCGACGAGCTCGGAGCCGGTCGACAGCACCACAACCCGCAGCCGTCGGGCAACCGCGACGTCGGCGAGGCCGAGCGCCGAGAGGAGTCCGATCTGTGCCGCCCTGAGCACCGTGCCGGCGGGTAGCGCGACGTCGCCGCGCGCGATGTCGGAGCCTTCGCGTCGAATGTGCTTTCCCGCCTCGACGCCCGAGCTGAACCCGACCGTCGAGTCGGGCACGTGGTCGACAGAGAAGTCGCCGTCGGTGAGCTCCACCGGCACAACGGCGTCAGCGCCGTCGGGCAGCGGTGCGCCGGTCATGATCCGCGCGGTCGTCCCCGGTGCGAGTGTCACCAGACCCGTGCGGCCGGCAGGAATGTCGTCGACGACGGGCAGCCGGACCGGCTCCGCCGCACTGGCACCGGCGATGTCGTCGGCCCGCACCGCGTATCCGTCCATCGCGGAATTGTCGAAGGCGGGCATCGCGAATGCCGCGACGGCGTCGTCGACGGTGGCCATACCCAGCGCATCCGCAACCGCGACGCGGACCGTTTCCGGAGGCCCGAACAGCTCGCTGACGATCTTCTGATGCTCGGCGACGGAACGCATTGGCCCAGCATGCCACGTAGATCGAGCCCGTCCTGCGCTCGCGCCCGACGGGCACTAGATTCGATGCATGACGCTGGGGCTGCTGCTCGACATAGACGGGGTGATGGTCACCTCGTGGCATGCGCTGCCCGGCGCCGTCGAGGCGATCGAAGAACTCTCCGAGCGCGGCTACCCGCGAATGTTCTTGACCAACACCACATCACGGTCGCGATCACAGATCGCCGAAGCGCTCGGCAACTGCGGATTCGAGGTCGAACCCGACGAGATCCTCACCGCCGCCAAACTCACCGCCGAATTCCTGGCCCGCAACTATCCCGGCAAGCTCGCCTGGGTTCTCAACGAGGGACCGATCGCCGAGGACATGACCGGCGTCCCACTCACCGACGATCCGAACGAAGCTCAGGTCATCGTCCTCGGCGGCGCCGGGCCGGTTTTCACCCACACTGCGCTGTCGACAGTGCTGGAGAAGATGCTCGCCGGTACCCCGGTCGTCGCGATGCACCGTTCGATGATCTGGTCGACGGCCCGTGGACTCTCGATCGACACCGGCGTCTACCTCGAGGGCCTCGAGAAAGCCTCGGGTCGAAAGATCCGCGCGATCGGCAAGCCCTCGCCACTGGGCTTTCGCGCCGCCGTCGAACTCATGAATCTCGAGCCGACCCAGGTGGTGATGGTCGGCGACGACATGCACAACGACGTCCTCGGCGCCCAGGCCGCCGCACTCATCGGCGTGCTGGTGCGCACGGGCAAGTTTCGCGAAGACGCGCTGCGCGCCCTGCAGCGCGACGAGTTCGGGCCGGTGCCCGACCACATCATCGACTCCCTCGCCGACCTCCCGGCCCTGATCGAGAAGCTCGACGGCGCCTGAGCCTGCCCACTCGACCGTCTGGGGCGCCCACTCGACCGTCTCGGGCGCCCACTCGACGCGAAGTGCACCCGTCGACTGTGCGCTCGAGAGCGTCGACTGGGCGCTGTATCCGGCCGACTGGGCGCTCTATACCGTCGACTGGGCGCTGCATTCCGTCGACTGGGCGCTCTATCCCGTCGGCTGGGCGCTGTATCCGGCCGACTGTGCGTTCAGGCGGCCCGGGCGGTGCTCGATTCTGCGGCGCGCTTGATCTTGCCGAGGGTCTCGGCCATCCCGACCTTGAGCTCTTCCTCGAACGAGTCGGAGCCGCCGAACACGAGGTCGACGAGCGTCGACGACACCTTGGTGGTCTTGCCGCCCGCGGCTTCCCGACGTTCCGTCACCGTCACGCCGCCCGACGGGTTCGGCTCGATGGTGTAGCTCCACACCGTGTGGTTCTCCGCGACGCGGAACCCGATCTCCTGGTTGGGTGCGAACCGAACGACCTTCGACGTCGTCGGCCAGGCGAGCGGTCCGCGACGGTTGATGTTGACGGTGCGGGTGCCCAGCTTCACAGGCCCGCCGATGATGAACATCTTGGCGCACTGCGGACTCCACTCGCCCATGCGGGCGAGGTCGGAGATCACGGACCAGACCTGCGTGGGCGTGGCGTCGATGTCGATGGACTCTTCGATCAGTGCGGCGGTCATGGTTCCCCCGGGTTGTGCGTTGCGGACGGTCGATGACCGACGGTGTCGCCGGTCACAGCTCGCATCACCCTAGAACGCCTATTGTCGGACAGTCAATAAGGCTCAGACGATGAGCACGGTCCCGATCATCGCCGCGACGCCGACGAAGACCGCGGCAGAGATCCATCCCGCGGGATGCGCGTCGTTCTCGAGCAGGATGGTCCCGAGCTTGCCGGGCGTGAGCCAGTCGATGAGCACGAATGACCACATCATCACCGCGATGGTCAGCACCGCGTAGGCGAGCGTGTAGAGCAGCGCCTTCCACAACACGAGGGTCACCGTGTCGACCACCGAGGCGACCAGCACGAACGCGATTCCGACGACCATCGACGTCGTCAGGATCATCGCGTTGCGGTTGTTGTCCACCCAGACGAGCTGCCGAAGTCGGCCCGGCGTCACGAGGTCGAGGGCGCCGAACCCGACGACCATGAGCGCAACCCCCAGGAGGCTGAACGACGCACCCCAGGCCAGATTGGTGCCGAACACTGCGTCCACCTGTGATCTCCCCTCGTCGCCGACCCTCTGGTCGGTGCGTGGTCGCCGGTGCACGCGGGCGCGACACCCACGAAAACCCTAACCCGCGACGACCCCTGCGAGCCCGAGGTTCTCACGCAGTGTCCGACCCGGATACTCGGTCCGGTACACGCCGAGGTCTTGAAGCTCGGGAATCACGTCGTCGACGAAGCGGTCGAGGCCGCCCGGAGTGACGTGTGGAACGAGGATGAAGCCGTCACTCGCGTCGGCCTGCACGAAGCGGTTGATCTCGTCGGCGACGGTGCGCGCCGAACCGACGAACGCCTGACGCCCCGTGACCTCGATGATCAGCTCACGCGTCGTGAGCTTCTTCGACTCGGCCAACGCGCGCCAGCGGGCTGCGACGTCGCGTGGGTCCTCGTGGATGCGGACACTGGCTCGCCCCTTCGCGACTGTGTTCTCACCGGGCAGCGGGTCGATGCTCGGCAGCGGGCCGTCGGGATCGTGGTCGTGGAGGT
The DNA here is from genome assembly GCF_001665925.1 of Gordonia sp. 852002-50816_SCH5313054-c. Taxonomy (NCBI): domain Bacteria; kingdom Bacillati; phylum Actinomycetota; class Actinomycetes; order Mycobacteriales; family Gordoniaceae; genus Gordonia; species Gordonia sp. 852002-50816_SCH5313054-c. Next base: position 131,487 of record NZ_LZTE01000068.1, on the reverse strand, counting down.
CTCGATTCCAGAGTTGCTCGAGGAACTTGATCGCGGTCTGTCCGCTGACCTGCGCGAGTCTGATCTCGTGCGCGAGTTCGGCGGCGTCGGCATCGGTGTCTCCGACGACGAACGTCGCGGCGGGCAGGATCAGCAGATCCTCCGGTGTCCGCCCGTGTGCGGCGAGACGTCCCTTGACGTCGGCGTAGAACGCCTTGCCGTCGTCGAGCGTCGAGTGTCGCGAGAAGATCGCGTCGGCGCGCGCGGCGGCGAACTCCCGACCCTCGTCCGAATCGCCCGCCTGGAAGATGACCGGCCTGCCCTGCGGGCTGCGCGGCACCCCGAACGTGCCGCTGATGTCGAACTGCGAGTCGAGGTGCGCGAACTGTCCGGCGTGTGGCCTGCGCAGGAATTCGCCGGCGGACCGATCGGCGACGATGTCGTCGCGTTGCCACGAATCCCACAGTTCCACAGCGGTTTCGAGGAACTGCCGAGCCCGCACGTAGCGCTGATCTGCGGGAAGATATCCGCCGCGGCGGAAGTTCTCGCCGGTGAACGCATCCCACGATGTCACGACGTTCCAGGCGGCGCGACCGTCGGAGAGGTGGTCGAGCGACGCGAATTGCCTTGCCACCTCAACGGGTTCGTTGAACGTCGAGTTGATCGTCCCGGCGAGTCCGAGGTGTTCGGTGACGGCCGCGAGTGCGGCGAGAATCGTGAAGGTATCGGGTCTTCCGACGACGTCGAGGTCGTAGATCTTGCCGTTCTGCTCGCGCAGCCGGAGCCCCTCCGCGAGGAAGAGGAAGTCGAACAATCCGCGCTCTGCGGTCTGCGCGAAGCGCGTGAACGACGAGAACTCGATGTGGCTCCCGGCGGCGGGATCACTCCAGACCGTCGTGTTGTTGACGCCGGGGAAGTGCGCCGCGAGGTGTACCTGCTTGGTCATCGGACACCGCCTGACACGGTCGCACGTGAGTATCGATTGACGGGATGGCGCAGACCCAAGGTCTCCCGAAGGGTCTGTGCTCCTGAGGTTTTCGCTTCCGAGTCGACGACCAGACCGCGTCGACGCAGCTCGGGCGCGAGGTCGTCGGCGACGCGGCGTAGGTCGTGCCCGATCGCGGCCGGGTGTAGCCGGACACCCTGTACCGCACCTGCACGCTCCTCGATGAGGTCGGCCAATCCTGCTGCGGTACCGACGAATTCCTGTGTGCCGTCGTCGAAGTGAGTGCCGAGCCAGTCGTCGTACTGCGCTCGACGACCAGCCGCCGACGCCTGCGTGTCGTCGAGGTAGACGACGAGGTCGTCGTAAAGTCGTAGGTCTTCTCGGCGATCGCTGTCCGACGCTGCGAGCACCTCGTCGAGCGTCGCACGGTCATCTGGACTCGCGAAGAACCCGATATCGGCGCTGCCACTGAGCAATTCGAGTGACGCGGGATCGCCTGCCGAGACCGTCGTCGCGATGATCGGCTGGCCCTGTGGGGGTCGTGGTGTGATCGACGGACCGCGCACGGAGAAGAACTCGCCCTCGAAGTCGATGTAGTGCAATCGATCCCGGTCGATGAAGCGACCGGTCGCGACGTCGCGGATCTCGGCGTCGTCCTCCCACGAATCCCACAGTCGGCCGATCACCTCCGCGTACTCGGCAGCTTCTCGGTGCAGCGCAGCGCGATCCAACGCCACCTCGACGTCGCGACGCCCGAACAGTGAGACGTTCTCGGGTCGGTCGTCGACGGCCAGCACGACTCCCGCACGTCCACCGCTGACGTAGTCGAGCGTGGCGATCGCCTTCGATGTGTGGAACGGCTCCGTGTGCGTCACGGTCACGGTGGGCAGGAGTCCGATTCGCGAGGTGAGCGGTGCGATACGTGCCGCGATCAGCACGGTGTCGAGCCTTCCGTTGACGAGGTCGGTACGCACCGGCGGCGCGCCGGCCGACGACTCGCCGGGCAGTAGCGGTCGGGCCTCGAATCCGTCGTCGAGCGTGACGAGATCGGCTCCCGCGCGTTCGGCGGTGACGATCGCGTCGCGCCAGTAGCTCGCGCTGAACAGTGCGTCCGGTCTGGCCTCCGGGTCTCGCCAGGCGGCCGGGTGTCGACCGGCGCCACGCAGTCCGATGGCCAACGACAGCGTTGAATCACTCACGACTCGTCTCAACGGTCGGCCCGCTCGAGCCTCTTCCCGACCGCGACCAAAAGATCAGCGTGAGCGCAACCGTTCTCTCGATCGTCATATGGGTGCTTACTGGGACATTGCGGACTGGGAACAGAGCTGCCGAAATTCGAGCTGCGGGAGTGACGATGAGCTGGTTGTCCAAGGTGGGCGGGTTGTCGCAGATGGTCGAGACGCACCACCAGATGTTGTTGCGCGGAGCCGCTGGCCTGACGCCCGAATCGTCGGCGGCGTGCTACCCGGGATTCGGCGACGTCGACGCCGGCGTCAGCACACAGACCGCTCACACCAACCCCCAGCGCGTCCGCCGATGACAGCGAAAGGCGCTGCGCCGCTGCCACTCTCAGTCCTCGACCTTGCGCCGGTCAGTGAGGGGTCGACACCCGCAGAGGCGGTGCGGCGCAGCATCGCGCTGGCGCGCGCGGCCGAGGAGTGGGGCTATCGACGCTTCTGGCTCGCCGAGCACCACTTCGTCTCGGTCGGCTCGTCGTCGACCGCCACGCTGATAGCCCTGGTCGCTGCCGCGACCGAGTCGATTCGGGTCGGTAGTGCGGCAGTGCAACTCGGGCATCACACCGCGGCGTCGGTCGTCGAGGCGTTCGGCACCATCGACGCCGTGTTTCCCGGTCGCCTCGACCTCGGGCTCGGGCGGTCGGGGCAGAAGCGCACCGAAGCGCTCGCCGCCGCGGCGTCGGCGCCCAAGGGCCCGAAGGGTCCGCCACCCGCGACCGAACCCGAACGCGTCGTCGACGGCCTGCTCCTACCCGAACCGTTCTTCCTCGCGAGCATTCTGTCGTCACCGCTCATCGGCGCCACCGCGGCGGCACTGGAGTTCGAGGGGGCCGCGCAACCCGACTTCGCCGACGCCGTCTCCGACATCCTCGCGCTGCTCGACGGCGGTCTGCGCGTCGGCGACGTCGAATTGCACGCTGTCCCAGGCGAACACGCCGACCTCGAGGTCTGGGTGTTCGGTAGCAGTAAGGGGCAGAGCGCGCAGGTCGCGGGCGCAGAGGGTCTGCCGTTCGTCGCGAACTATCACGTCAGTCCCGCAACGGTTCTCGAGGCGGTCGAGGCCTACCGGGCCAACTTCCGTCCGTCGGCCCGACTGCGCGAGCCGTACGTGGTGGTGTCCGCAGACGTCGTCGTTGCCGACAATGATTCGACTGCAACACATCTCGCGTCGACCTACGGTCACTGGGTGCACGACATAAGGACCGGTCGGGGAGCGCAACCCTACCTCGATCCCGAGAACGCCGCGCCGCTGACCGATGAGCAACGCGCCGTTGTCGACGACCGAATCCGCACGCAGTTCGTCGGCTCGCCGTCGACCGTCGCCGAGCAACTCGACACGCTGGCACGCGTGACCGGCGCCGACGAGCTCGTGATCACCAGCGTCACACACGATTTCGACGACCGGCTTCGTTCCCATCAGCTCCTGGCAGCAGAATGGGGGCTCACCGACTCACGTCGATGAACCCCCATCCGGTGCGAACCTAGTTGACGGTCACCATCTCGTAGTCGCCCAGCTTGCTCGAGAGCACGCCGAGGTGCTCGTCGGCGTCGCCGAGCGTGCGAGAGATCGCGGTGAGGCGTGCAACGTAATGTCCCACAGGGTATTCCGCTGTCATGCCGATGCCGCCGTGCATCTGGATCGCCTCCTGGCCCACCTTGCGTGCCGAGCGGCAGATCTGCAGCTTCGTGCGGCTGTAGACCGACGGGTCGTCGACCTCGTCGTTGAGAGACGCCGTCGCGTACAAGCTCATGCTGCGTGCCAGCTCGAGCGCGACGTAGACGTCCGACGCGCGCTGCGTCAGCGTCTGGAAGGTCTTGAGCGGCACCCCGAACTGCTTGCGCGACTTGAGGTATTCGGTCGTCAGTTCCATCGCGCGTTCCATCGCACCGACAGCCTCGGCGCACTGAGCCGTCTGCGCGAAGATGTCCGCGTAGGCGATCGCGTCGGACTGATCGCCGTCGGCCAGTTCGATCGCCGGGGCGTTGGTGAAGCTCACCCGGGCGGCACGGCGATCGTCGTAGGTGCGGAAACCGTCGACGGTCACACCCGACGCGTCGGCGTCGACGATGAACAGTCCGATGGTTCCGTCGGTGCGGCGGGCGCTGACGACGAACTTCTGTGCCACGTCACCCGCGAGGACGGGGTACTTCACTCCATCGAGAGTGACGCCGTCGCTTGCGCCGGTCGCCGTGGTGGTGACTGCCGCTGCGGGCCAACGATCTTCGGGTTCTGCGTGTGCGTATCCGAGCAGCAGCCGCCCCTCCGATACCTCTGTCAGCAGACTGGTACGGCGGTCGCCGGATGCGACCTTGTCGATGACGACGCCCGGCAACAACGCGCCGTACAGCAGTGGCTCGGGTGCGAGGCTGCGACCAACCTCGCCCATCAGCGCGCTGACCTCGACCGGCCCTGCGCCGGTGCCGCCTGCGTCCTCGCTGAACGGCAGTCCGAGGATGCCGATCTCGGCAAGCGATTCCCAAATCGACGTCGACCAGCCCGTGTCGGTCTCCGACACGGCGCGGATCTTCTCGATGTCATAACTCTTGAACACGCTGCGGACGGTGTCGCGCAGCAGTGACTGCTCTTCGGTGAGCTCGAAATCCATTGTGTTACTCCAAGTGTGGTTGTCGGGCTACAGGCCGAGGATCGACGACGAGATGATGCTGCGCTGGACCTCCGACGAACCGCCGTAGATGGTCACCTTGCGGTAGTTGAGGTATTCGGGCACCGCGAGCTGCGCCCACTCCGGAGTTCCGACGCCCGGCGCGTCAACGGCCAATCCGCGCGCGCCCGCAACATCTGCGAGCAACTCGGTTGCCGACTGCTGCAGCTCACTGCCACGCAGCTTGACCAGTGACGACACCGGATTCGGCTTGCCGTCGGCAGAGCCTGCGACGACGCGCAGCTGGGTGACCTCCAGCGCGAGCAGTTCGGTTTCGAGTTCGGCGAGGCGCGCGGCGAACAGCGGGTCGTCGATCAAGGTGCCGGTCGCGGTCTTCGTTGCGGCGGCGAGCTTCTTGGCCTCGGCGAGCTTGGTCTTGGTCCAGCCGACGCGTGCGATACCGGTGCGCTCGTTGCCGAGCAGGAACTTGGCGTAGGTCCAGCCGGCGTTCTCCTCGCCGACGAGATTCTCGACAGGCACCTTGACGTCGTTGAAGAAGACCTCGTTGACCTCGACGCTGCCGTCGATGAGCTTGATCGGACGCATCTCGATGCCCGGGGTGTCGAGATCGATGAGCAGGAAGCTGATACCCGCCTGCTTCTTGACGTCGGGGTCGGTGCGCACGAGGCAGAAGATCCAGTCGGCGTACTGTCCGAGCGTGGTCCAGGTCTTCTGGCCGTTGACGATGTAGTGGTCGCCGTCGCGGACGGCGCGGGTCTTGAGTGACGCGAGGTCGGAGCCGGCCTCGGGCTCGGAGAAGCCCTGGCACCACCAGATGTCGAGGTTGGCGGTCTTCGGGAGGAATCGTTCCTTGATCTCCTGTGAACCGAACGTCGCGATGACCGGTCCGACCATGTTGACGTTGAACGTCAGAGGATCGGGCACGAAGTTCAGGCTGAGTTGATCGTGGTAGATGTTGCGCTGGATCGGCGTCCAATCGCGGCCACCCCACTCGCTCGGCCAGCCGGGTGTGGCCAAGCCCTCGGCATTGAGGATGCGCTGGGTGGTGACGATGTCGTCGGGCAGGTTCAGCGTGCCTGCGGCAGCACGCTGACGGATCTCCTCGGGGATCTTCGTCGTGAAGAAGCTCTGGAGTTCTTCGCGGAACTTCTGTTCATCTGAATCGAACTTCAAGTGCATGTAACCAGTCTTACCCTGTGGCACCTGTACTGCGAAAGTGCGGCCCCGCGAGATTCCTCCAGATCGTGATCTCGGCCACGCTGTCGCTGCATTCTGAGTCCTCATCGTAGTGAGGCGGGTCCGTGGCGTTGGGTCAGTGACGACGCCTCAGGCGCGAACGCGATTGTCTCTGGTTCGCGTCCATGCGGTGACGAGTGCGCCGAACACGGTGACGGCGAGGACATAGGCGACGTAGCAGACGACGGTCTCCTGCAGACCGATGTGCGACACCACGAGTCCCGCGATCACCGCGGGAACGCTGAAGGCGATGTAGCTCGTGATGAAGACTGCCGAGAACACCTGCCCGCGCTGATGTGACGGGGTTTGGCTGCTCAGGTTGTCGAGTGCCCCGAGGAACGTAGCCGCGAAACCGGAACCCGCGATGATCGACCCGACGATGTAGAGCGGAAGCATCGACGTGAGGACGCCCGCCAGAGAGATGATCGCGCCGCCGGCGAGTGCGGGATAGCCGTAAGCGAGTTTGGTACTGGCGTCCCAGGTGGTGATCGCCAGCGAGGTGACTGCGCCGGAGGCGAAGAATACGAACAGAACTGCGCCTGCTGCTCCGTGATTGGCGATGCCGAACACACGCGCCACCACCGATGAACCAAGCGAGAGGTAGAGGCCTCCCATCGACCAGGTCGCCACGAAGGCCGGGATTGCGGTGACGAACAGCTTCCGCAAAGCCGACGGCACGGACGCCTGCGGCGCGAGCGTTCGCCACAGATGGCGGCGGGAATCGAAGCCGACGCGTTCCGACGTCTCCGGGATGATCAGAAGTGCGACAAGCAAAATCGCGAACACCGCCAGCGTCACCTCGTAGACGAGGAATCGCGGCGCGGGTGCGTACTGGACCAGCACGCCTGCAACGACGACGCCTGCCGCCAGTCCGAGTGTGGGTCCCGCGCCGGTGATCGCCGAGCCCAGTCGCTCCGACGGCTGCATGTCGACGACCGTGGCGGTCAGCGTGCCGATCGCCGCTCCCGTCGCGAGTCCCTGTAGGGCCCGTGCGGCGATCAGGAGTCCGACGCTGTCGGCCACGACGAACAACACCATGCTGCCGATGAGCAGCACGAGCGCGACCGCGAGGACCGGGCGTCGGCCGATGTGATCCGACAGCGAGCCGACGGTGAGCAGGCTGACCAGCATGGTTGCGACATAGATCGCGAACACCACGGTCAGGGTGAACGGCGAGAATCCCCATAACTGCTGGTAGACGGGGTAAAGGGGGGAGGGGGCTGCCGACGCGAACAGCACCGTGATCATGGTTGCGGTGACGATCCAGAAAGCGCGGTGCGGGTGCAGCGGCCGCGCGCCGCGGCGGCGTCGAGCGGTGTTCTCCAACGTTGCGGTCACGACCGTGTCTCCTAAGGCAAAGCTGATTGCATTAAGGCCAATGTATGCGGTCGCTGTTCTAAAAGCAATGGGATTTGCAATAATGGTGACATGGCTGGAACGTCGCAGGCAACGGAGAGATCGTCGATGGAAAGCGCAGCGTCGAAGACCGTTCCATCAACGGCCCCATCGCACGGCAAGCGTCCCGGTGGCCGGAGCGCTCGCGTGCAGAGTGCGGTCTTCACGGCTGTCGGTCAGCTCGTAGGAAGCGGAGAGCGGGAGACGATGACCATCCCGCAGGTCGCCGAGCTGGCGGGAGTGAATCCCACAAGCATTTATCGACGCTGGGGGACCATCGGCGATCTACTCGAGGAGGTCGCGGTCGCCGCGCTGACGCAGGGCGAGGAACTGCCCGATCACGGCACATTCACCGACGACCTCGCCGACTGGTCGCGGATCATCGCCGCCGACATCAGCCGTCCGAAACGTCGTGCGTATCTGCGGGCGATGACGTCGGCTCGCGACGGCATTGTCGAGGTGTGTCCCTGCTGGGAGATCCGGCGGGAGCAGGCGACGGAGATGATCGACCGCGCCACCGCGCGCGGCGAGAGCGCACCCAGCGTGCCGCAGGTGCTCAACCACATCATCGCCCCGCTCTATCACCATGCGGTCTTCGCGCTGCCGATCGACGACGACTACGCCACCGACCTCGCCGCCGACGTCATGGCCATGGTTCGGTAGCGGTTCGGTGAGCTGGGGTGCGGTGAACTGTTGCGAACTGATTGTGTCCTGACGGCGGTCCGCTGCGGCTAGGCTTCGGGCCATGCAGCACGTACATGCCTTCCGCGACGATGCGCTGGGCGAACTCGACGGGGTAGGTGTCGGCGCGGCCATTGCCGCAGGCGAGATTTCGGCGGTTGAAGCGGTCGACGCGGCGCTCGACCGCATCGACGCGGTGAACTCGACGCTCAATGCGGTCGCCTTCGACGATCGTGAGCGCGCCCGCACACGCGCCGTCGAGGCCGATTTCGGTGCGGGGTCGTTCGCGGGGGTGCCCTCGATCGTCAAGAACAACACGGACTTTGCCGGGATTCCGACTCGTAACGGCTCTGCCGCTACTCCTGACACCCCCGCGTCGACCACCGAACCGCTCCTCGAACAGTTCGTCTCAACCGGTGTGAACATCGTCGGTGCGTCGACCTTGCCCGCCTTCGGGCTCACCGCGACAACGGAATTCGTCGACAGGCCGCCCACCCGCAATCCGTGGAACACCGAACTCTCCTGTGGCGCTTCGTCAGGAGGGTCGGCCGCCCTGGTCGCGGCAGGCGCGCTCCCGATCGCGCACGCGAACGACGGAGGCGGGTCGATCCGTATCCCCGCGGCCGCCTGCGGCCTGGTGGGTTTCAAGCCGAGTCGGGGACGGCTGCTGCTGACGGCGGAATCCGAGCAGATGCCGATCGACCTGATTGCCAACGGAATCGTGAGCCGCTCGGTGCGCGACACCGCACACTTCCTCGCCGATGCCGAAAAGTACCGGTCTGCAGCCGATCTGCCCGCCGTTGGTCTCGTGGCCGGCGAGAGTCGACGTCAGCTCCGCGTCGCGATGATGACCGAACCGATCACCGGAAGTTGCTCGACCGCGACACCGAGACCGCCGTCGCAGGCGTCGCCGAACTGCTCGAGTCGCTCGGGCACGGCGTCGAACATGTGCCGGTCCCCGTAGACAGGCGATACGTCGACGACTTCACCGAGTATTGGGCGCTGCTGGCCTTCTTCATCGACCACTTCGGAAAACGGTCCTACGGCAAGGGATTCGAGCGATCACAGCTCGATGCGTTCACGCGCGGACTGTCGCGGAAGTATCTGCGTCGCATGTGGCACACCCCCGCGATGATCCGCGCGCTCACACGCTCCACCGCGACGTTTCGGGAGATGTTCACGCGGTTCGACGTGGTGCTCTCGCCGACACTCGCGCACACCACTCCCGAGATCGGATACCTCGACCCCGCAGGCGATTTCGACGTCGTCTTCGAGCGGTTGATGCGATACGTCTCGTTCACGCCGATCAACAACACCTCCGGTACGCCCGGCATCAGCCTGCCGTTGGCGCAAACCGACGCCGGACTGCCACTGGGGGTCCACTTCTCCGCCGACGTCGGAGACGAGCGGACCCTCCTCGAGTTGGCATTCGAACTCGAAGCAGCGCAACCTTTTGCGCGGATCGATGCCTCGCGCTGATCGAGTAGCGACGAGCGAACGCAGTGAGCCCGACGCGTATCGAGATCCACAGTGCGCCCCACAGCTCCGTAGATCTGGTCGCTATATGCGACCAGATCTACGGAGTTGTTGACACGCATCCGGCAATGCGGGCGCTCAGTGCACGACGGTCTTCTCGGCGCCGACGCTGGTGCACCGGTCAGCCGTGACGTGCCACATTCCCGCGCGTCGACTGGTGCGGTCCCACGTTGACTGGGCACGCCTACGCGTCGACTGTGTCCGGCTCAGTCACCGATCCAGGTCACCACATCGTCAAGAGGTGCGCGGGTGGTGCGGAAGCCGTTGGCCGGGTGCGTGGTGTCAGCGAACCCGAAAGAGATGCCGCACAGGATCTTTCGATCGATGGGGATGGAAAAGTACTCGCGGAAGAACTCCGAGTGGTTCGCTACGGCCGCCTGGGCAATGGTGGCCACACCCAGGCTTTGTGCGACGGTCAGGAAAGTGGACACGTAGACGCCGGTATCGACCGCGCCGTACACACCGAGGGTCGCGTCGGTGGTGATCAACGCCAGATGTGGTGCGCCGAAGAAGCGGAAGTTCTCCAGGCCCTGTCGTGCCGATGCCGCGCGGTCACCACGTTCGATGCCCACCGCCTCATAGAGCTGCCAACCGCATTCGCGCCGACGGTCGCGGTAGACGCCGACGTAGTCGGTAGGTGGCGGGAAGTCGAAACCCGTTGCTGTGCCAGACTTTACATGGTCGACGAGTGCGGTGCGCATGTCGTCGGTGGCAGTTCCAGAGGTGACGATGACGTTCCACGGCTGGGTGTTGCACCATGAGGCGCTGCGTTGCGCGCCGGTCAGGATGCGTTCGATCGTGGCCCGCGGCACCTGGCGATCCTCGTACGCGCGACAACTGAACCGCTCCGAAAGCACCTCGTCGACGACGTCGGCGCGGTGCACGGACTCGATCGACGAACTCACTGCTCGCTCTGTGGGCGCAGCACGAACACCGGGATCTTCCGGTTGGTCTTGGCCTGATAGTCGTTATAGGCCGGCCAGATCGCGACGGCACGATCCCACCATTCGTCGCGCTCGTCGCCGGTGACGACCTCGGCCCGATAGGTCTTCGACGTCGGGCCGTCCTGCACCGTGACCTGCGGATCGGCCAACAAATTGCGGTACCACGCCGGGTGCGTCGGAGCGCCGCCCTTGGACGCCAGGGCCGCGTACTGCCCGTCGTGTTCGACGCGCATGACGGGCACCTTACGAATCTTGCCGCTGGTGGCACCGCGCATCGTCATCACGACGACAGGTACACCAGCGAGGGTGTTTCCCTCTGTGCCGCCCGAGGATTCGTACTTCGCGACTTGTTCTCGAACCATCTCCGACGGGCTGGGTTCGTAGGTGGACTGTTCGGTCATACGGTTTCTCTTTCCATGAACTCACGCAGCGCGGCCACCGCGTTCTCAATCACCATTGCGATACGTTCGGCGGCCACGTCCGGTGTGACATCGTTGGTGTGAACCACCAGGGAACTGTCGTCGTCGATGGCGATGACATCGACGACACCCACGTGTGAAGTCAACGAAGGGTTTCCGCCGACAATCCGGTACCGGAATCGGCGGATCGCGTCATCGCAGGAGAGTACCTCCTCCACCAGGGTGCCGCGGCCCTCGATGGTCACTGTCCTTGTGGTGCCGTCGAATTCGACGTTCTGCACGCCGGGGAACCACCAGCGGATCGCGGTGGGATCGGCGAACGCCGCCCACACGTCGGCGGCCGGCCGTCGGATGCACGCATGACTGCGCACTGCTGCCATGAATCCTCCAATCCGCTCCGATGTCAGACGAGCTGTGCCTGACGCAGGCGGTAGCGGATCGGCAGCGACGTCACGCCGCTGACGAAGGTCGACGCCAATCGTCCTGGCTCACCGGCGAGTTCGATGGATTCGGTGCGATCGAGCAACTGATTGAACAGCGCGGTCATCTCGAGCTTGGCCAGATGCTGGCCCAGGCACTGATGGACACCGAAGCCGAATCCGAGGTGGCGGTTGGGGGAGCGGTCGATCCGGAACTCGCGGGGGTTGTCGAATGCGGTCTCGTCGAAGTTTCCCGACGGGTAACACAGGAACACCGCTTCACCCTCGTGGATGGTAGTGCCAGCGACCTCGGTGTCGGCGGTAGCCGTGCGCATGAAGTGGTTGGCCGGTGAGCCCCAACGGATTCCCTCGTCGATGGCAGTGGGGAGTAGCGATCGGTCCTCACGCAGCCGTTCCAGCTGGTCGGGATGCTGCAGGAGGGCCAGGAGCAACTCACTGAGCGAGATCGCCGTGGTGTCGTGCCCGCCGATGGCGAGCAGGAAGAAGTAAGAGTTGCGGTCATGATCCGACAGCGGCTCACCATCGATCGTCGCGTTGCAGAGCAACGTAGCCAGGTCGTCGCGGGGGTCGGCACGACGGGCCGCGACGAGATTGTTGAAGTACTCGAAGGCGCCCTGCAGGGTGTTGCCCAGATCGATCTTCTTGCCCTTGTTGATCGACGGGTCGGCGGGTGAGAAGAACCGTTGGGTGATGTCGATCATCAAGTCCTCGTCCTCGGCGGGGACTCCGATGATCTTCATCAGCGCGCGGATCGTGTACTTGGCTGCGACATCTTCACCGAAGTCGTATTCAGTTCCCGCAGCGGACATGTCGTCGAGAAATGACGAGGCCAGTTCGTCGAGCGAGTCGGTCAGTGTCCGAAGGTTGGGCGGCATGAACCATTCCTGGGTGATCCGACGGTACTTGCGATGATCGGGCTCATCCATGTGCATCATCGAATGCATCGGTTGCGACGAGCCGGTGACCCGCCGGATGCTCTCCTCACGTTCGATGGTGCGCAGCACCGTGCGCGGCGCTGCGATCCATTGTTGTTGTGCACGTTCGATATTCATGATGTCCTGATAACGGCTGATGGTCCAGAACGGGTTGTGTCCGTCGGGTTGCGTCCACCGGACGGGCTCGTCGCGACGCAGTCGGCTGTAGAGGTCGTGGAAGATCTCTGGGTTGGAATACGTTGCCGCATCGGCGATGGCGTTATCGATTGCTTGACGATCGGTATCCTCGGACATGAGTGAACCTTTCTGAGTGACTGGTGAGTACTGGGCTGCGTAGTGGTTGGGCTGCTGACGATCAGAACCGGATGACGCCGCGAATGTTGCGGCCTTCGCGCATGTCGTCGAATCCCTGGTTGATGTCATCGAGTGTGTATGTGCGGGTGACCATTTCATCGAGCTTGAGTTTTCCGGCGCGGTACATGTTCAGTAGCATCGGCATGGCTTCGCGTGGTGACTTCATTCCGTAGAGCGCGCCCTGGATCCGCTTCTGGCTCATGGCCAAGACGTTCGCGTTCAGGCCTGGGATGATGGCTTCCTCGTTGTGGGAACTCAGGCCGGTGACGACGAGCGTGCCGGCCTTTCGAGTCGCCGCGAAGCCGGCGCCGATCAGTTCGTTGGGCACCAGGCCGGCGGCTAGGATCACTACGTCGGCGCCCTGTCCGTTGGTCAGGTGCGCGATCCGCTCCGCGCTCTCGTCGAAGCTGCCGTAGGACTCGGTGGCACCGAAGTCCAGGCACCACTTCTGTTTGTCGGCAACGGGATCGATCGCGATGATGTGGGCCGCGCCGCTTTCCCGTGCACCCTGAACGGCGCTCATGCCGATGCCACCGAGCCCGGCAATGACCACTACGTCACCCGCCGAGACATTGCCCGCGGTGGTGGCCGATCCGAAGCCGGTCTGCACACCACATGCCACCAGGCATGCGATTTCCAGCGGAATATCCTTGTCCACCTTGAGAAGTGAGATTTGGTCGTAGACCTGCCACTGGGAGAACGTGCCGAGCAGACCCATCGCCGAGACGTCGAGGCCGTCGTCGGTGTGCATCCGGAAGGTGCCGTCCATCTGGTGGCCGACCATGATCAGCCGGCCGTTGTCGCAGAGGTTCTGCATGCCCGCCGCACACCAGCGGCACTTCCCGCAGGCCGGGATGAACGACGTCAGGACGTGGTCGCCCACCTCGAGGCCGGTCACATTCGGGCCGACCTCGCGGACGATGCCGGCGCCCTCGTGTCCGCAGATCTTGGGCAGCATCGGTGCGTAGATGTCGCCCTGGGCGATGTGGTCGTCGCTGTGGCACAGGCCGGTGGCCACCATTTCCACCAGCACTTCGCCGGATCGCGGGGCGTCGAGTTCGACCTCCTCGACCGACCATTTTCCGGGTACTTCGCGCAGCAGGGCGGCTTGTGTTCGCATGGTGTCCTCTTCTGAATCAGCGGCCGAGCCGCGGACCGTGATCATCGTGATCTGTGTCCCAGACGCTAGGACTGTGTGGCGTGACTGACAAATGACAGTCGTTGATGTGATCTATTCGCGCGGTGAATGCTGATCGGTGTACCGATCGAGTCGACGCAACCACAATCGCGCTGAAAGTGTTTGTGCGTCAACGGTATCCACTCGATACGCGAACGGGAATCGACTGTGCGTTGTCGGTGCGCAGAGACGCCACTTCTCGTAAGAAACACTCCGCGCGCTTGACGTTTCTGGCCAAATGTGAGGTTTCCGCAGGCGCGGGATCGCTCTACTTGGTCAGATCCGACAAATTGTCCGAGGTCGACGCGGGTGGGCTGTCCGGTTCGTGGAAGAGCTCGCGGAACTGGGTGCGTAGCCAGGTGGTCGCCGGGTCGGTCTCGGCGTGGCGGCTCCAGTACTGCGCGACGGTGGTCCGAGGCGGTGCCGGATCCTCGTGAAAGGGAACCGGATACACCCGGATGCCGGGATAGCCGCTGAAGAAGGTGCCCACCGTCTGCGGGACGGTGGCGATGAGATCGGACTCGCGGACCACCGCGGGAACGCTCAGCATGTGCGGCACGGTCAATGCAACGCGGCGATCAAATCCGTTCTCGCTCAGGAACTCCTCGAACACATCCCGGGTGCGGCCGGGTGAATGGATGACCAGGTGGGCCTCGGAGAGGTAGACCTCGCGGGTCAGTCCGTGCTGGTTGACCGCGGGTTGATCGCGCGCGGCGAGGCACAGAAAACCACGCCGGTAGAGCCGCTCGCGTCGCAGGCCGGACTGCGAGAGCTCAGGGAACGGTCCGACGGCGAGGTCGGCCAGACCCCGGTCGAGCGCCTCCACCATCGCATCCGGCGGCAGGGTCGACGAGGCGATGTTGATGCGTGGTGCCCGCGCCCGCAGACGGTGCATGATCTGCGGCAGCAGCACCATCTCGGCCGAGTCGGTCATGAAGATCCGGAAGGTCCGCTCAAGCCGGCCCGGATCGAAGGTCGACGACGAGTCGAGTTCGTCATCGACGACCGCACGGATGCGCCGGGCCGCGCCGGCGAGGTACTCGCCGCGCTGCGTGGCGAGCATTCCGGTCGGTGTCCGCACGAACAGCTGATCGTCGAAGGTGGTGCGGAGCCGCCGCAGCGAGTGGCTGACGGCGGGTTGGCTGACCCCGAGTTCGTCAGCGGCTTGCGAAATCGACCCGGTCCGATGGATGGCCTCCAGTGTATACAGCAGGCGAACATCCAGGTCACGCAGGTTCATATGGTCGATATTCGCACATCTCATGCCGCGTATGTCAAGGATTCATTTTTCTAATTTCTCAAGCGCTGTTAGCGTGCTCTCACAGCCGGAATGTGATGTAGGCCACCTGCGTAAATGCATGAGCTCCGCCCCACATTCCCTCATTACCTCGGGAGACACGATGGACGACCAAGCTCTGAGCAACGCGATCGCCGATCCGCGCACCTACGCAGACATGGCGCGCTACCACGAGATCTTCTCGACGTTGCGGCGTGAGGCTCCGATCCGGTGGACCGAGCCGGAGGGCTACCGGCCGTTCTGGACAGTGAGCCGCTATAGCGACGTCGTCGAGATCGAGCGTCAGCAGAAACTGTTCATCAACGCGCCGCGCACGGCGTTGCGCTCGGTGGTCGAGGAAGAGCAGATCCGAGCGGTCACCGGCTCGACGCAGGCATCGCACACGCTGATCCAGATGGACGATCCCGAACACAAGAAGTACCGGATGCTCACCCAGTCCTGGTTCATGCCGCCCGCGTTGAAGGCGATGCACGAGCAGTTGACGGGACTGGCCTCGACATTTGTTGATCGCATGGAAACCTTCGGTGGCCGTTGCGATTTCGCCCGTGACATCGCCGTCTGGTATCCGCTGCGCGCGGTGATGCTGCTGCTGGGGGTGCCCGAGGAGGACGAGCCGCTCATGTTGCGGCTGACCCAGCAGCACTTTGCCGGCAACGACCCCGAGGTCAACGGCGGCGAGGCCGTCGACGCCGGTGCCGCGGCCAAGCAGGTCTTCGCCTATTTCACCGAGCTCACCGAGAAGCGGCGCGCAGATCCGCGTGAGGACATCGTCTCGCTGCTGGCCAACGCGGAGGTCGATGGCCAGCCCATCAGCGACTTCGACCGCAACTCCTACTATTTCGTGGTCGCCCTGGCTGGTCACGACACCACCAGTTCGTCGACGGCGGGATTGCTCGACGCACTTCTGCGCCACCCCGAGCAACTCGCCAAGCTGCGCGAGGATCCCTCGTTGCTGGACTTGGCGATCGACGAGGGTATCCGCTGGACCTCGCCGGTGCGGCACTTCTTCCGTACCGCCACTGAGGATTACGAGATCGGCGGACAGACGATCCGTGCCGGGGACTCGTTGATGATGTGTTACCCGTCGGCGAACTTCGACGACGACGCCTTCGACGCACCGCACGAATTCCGCGTCGATCGAAAGCCCAACCGCCACATCGCCTTCGGTTTCGGCGTCCACCAGTGCCTCGGCCAACACCTGGCGAAGATGGAGATGCGGGCATTGTTCGGCGAACTGCTGCGCCGGATCGACTGGATCGAGGCGACCGGCGATGCCCAGCTCCTCGAGACGAATTTCGTGGGCGGCATCAAGTCGCTGCCCATCCGATACCGCATGCTCGCACCGCAGCCAGCCTGACCGAATGTCCCTGACCGGATATCACTGTCCCACAACAGAGGTGAACAATGAACGACTACAATCTGCTGATCGACGGCAAGCTCGTTCCGGGAGCTCTCACACTGCCGGTGATCAACCCGGCCACCGAAGAGGTGGTCACGCACGCACCGCGGGCTTCCCGAGGCCAACTCGACGAGGCGGTCAACGCCGCCGCGGAGGCATTCCCCGCGTGGGCGCAGACCTCCGTCGACGAACGTCGTGACGCGTTGACCGCCATCGCGAAGGTCGTCACCGACAACAGCGATGAACTGGCCGAACTGATTACCGTCGAACAGGGAAAACCGTTGCGGGAGGCGCGACGTGAGGTCGGCGGCACCGCCGCGTTCTTCCGGTACGCCGCGACGCTGGAGATCCCGGAGACCACCATCGCCGATCCTGACCGCGACGTCGTCGTGGAGCAGCTGCCGCTTGGCCCGGTCGCAGCGATCATCCCGTGGAACTTCCCGTTGTTCACCATCGCGTTCAAGCTGCCGTGGGCATTGTTGGCCGGCAATACCGTGGTGGTGAAACCGGCGCCGACAACACCGCTGACCACACTGCGTTTCGGCGAGCTGGTCGCCCCCCTGCTGCCTGCCGGGGTGCTCAACATCATCGTCGACGACAACGATCTCGGGGACGCACTCACCTCGCACCCGGCTATCCGCAAGGTGAGCTTTACCGGCTCCACCCAGACCGGTGCACGCGTGATGGCCGGTGCCAGCGCCACCGTCAAGCGACTCACTCTGGAACTCGGCGGCAACGACTGTGCGCTGGTGCTGCCCGACGCCGACCCGGAACCGGTGGCCGACAGCATCTTCCGTGCGGCCTTCACCAACAACGGTCAGGTGTGCCTGGCGATCAAGCGCGTGTATGTACATCGCGCGAACTACGACGCTTTCGTGGCGGCGCTGGCCACGCGTGCCGAGGCGTCGGTGGTCGGTGACGGACACCAGGAGACCACCGACCTCGGGCCGGTCCAGAATGCCAAGCAGTATCAGAAGTTGTTGGGCCTGCTGGAGTCGGCTGCGCGCGACGGCCGGATCGTCGCCGGTGGCACGGCCATTGATGGGCCGGGCTACTTCCTGCGACCCACCATCGTTGCCGACATCGCCGAGGGAACCGAGATCGTCGACGACGAACAGTTCGGCCCGATCCTGCCGGTGGTGGTCTACGACGACCTCGACGACGCGGTGAAACGGGTGAACAACACCACCTTTGGGCTCGGTGCCTCAGTGTGGTCGTCGGATGTGACGCGGGCGCGGGAGGTCGCACGCCGGATCGACGCCGGCACCGTGTGGGTCAACAAGCACGCCGATCTGGCCCCGCACGTCCCCTTCGGAGGGGCCAAATTGTCCGGTGTCGGTGTGGAATTCGGGCAACAAGGACTGCTCGAGTTCACCCAGCGACGTGTGATCAGCAGCTGAGGAACCACAGATATGTACGACGTGAGGATCGGCCGCATCAACGAGCTGGCCACCGACATTTACGCCATGACGCTGGAGCCATGCGACGGACGTGACGCCCCGGAGATCACCCCTGGCATGCATGTGAACCTCCGGATGCCATCGGGTATCGAGCGCAGTTACTCACTGGTCAACGCACCCAAGATGCGCAAACACCTGGAGATCGCGGTCAAACTCGAAGCCGACGGACGTGGCGGCTCACGTGAGTTGTGTTCGCTGCCAACCGGAACGCAGCTGACCGTCGTCGAGCAAACCAACGACTTCGCCCTCGACGAGAACGACGAGACGCACGTGCTCATCGCGGCCGGCATCGGGATCACCCCGCTGTGGAGCATGATCCAGTACGCCGAATCCGCCGACCGCGCGTGGGTGCTGCACTACTGCGCCAAGAGTCGCAGTACCGCTGCCTATCTCGACGAGCTTGAGAAGCTGGAGGCGCAACGTCCCGGGCGGGTTCATCTCTATTTCTCCGACGAGGACAAACGTCTGGATATGGCGGCGGTGGTGGCCGGACTCGGACCCAGTGACGGCGCGTATTGCTGTGGTCCCGAACGGATTACCGCGGCCTTCTCGGGATACGCCGACGGACTTGGCGATCGCGCACATGTAGAGGACTTCAGTGTTGCCGAGGTGGCGGCGGGTGGATTCGTGGTCATGCTTGCGCGCTCGGAGATCGAGATCCAGGTGCCCGAGGATTCCACCATCCTCGACGCGGTCCTCGCGGCCGGTGTCGACCCGGACTACTCGTGCATGTCGGGTACCTGCGGGAGCTGCGAAGTGGCGGTGCTCGAAGGAGAACCCGACCATCAGGACTTCGTGCTGACCGATGAGGAGAAGGAGGTCGGTGACCGAATGATGATCTGCTGCTCCGGATGTCGTGGTAACCGACTGGTGATCGACCTCTGACGCCGGGCGTCCATGGAATAGAAGTGATGAGAGTAAGGAACAACATGTCTTCAGGTGGAATGGATTTCCACTCCCTGGGCCGGGTGGTCGACCATCGCGAGTTCGATGACGTGTCGCGTCGTATTGCCGCCGGGTTCGCCGAACTCGGCGTCGGTGACGGCGACGCCGTCGGACTGCTGATGGTCAATGAGATCGAGACCCTTATCTGCGCTGAGGCGCTGGCGTATCTGGGAGCCTTCACCGTGCCACTCAGCTGGCACAGCACTCCGGCGGAATTGGCCTATGTTCAACAGGATTCGTCGTTGAGCGCGCTCGTTGCTCACGATGCGCTGGCACAGACCGCCGTGGCGGGGACCACGTCGGATCTGCCGCTGGTCATCGTTGACCTGCCGGAGCCGACGGCGGCTGCCATGTCGATGTCGCCGTCGGTGATCGGTGAGCGTGGGTCGGTGTATCGATGGTCGGAGATGGTGGCATCGGCGACACCGTGGTCGGGTCCGCGTCGTGCGCCACGTCCGGCCGTCGTCTACACCTCGGGCACCACCGGGAAGCCAAAAGGTGTTGTGCGCGGTCAGCATTCCGATGACGAGGCACGCGCCCGCCAGGCCGCATCAGTCGGCTCGGTATGGGGGAGTGAGGACGGTATGCGGACACTGTTGGTCGCCCCGCTCTATCACTCCGCGCCAACCGCCTACATCCGTTCGGCGATGGGCGCTGCCCGCACTGGTGGCGAGATCCACTTCCTACCCAAGTTTGACGCCGAGACCGCGCTGGCGATGATCAGCGAGCATCGGATCACCCACATGTGGATGGTCCCGACGATGTTCATCAAACTCCTCGCGCTTCCCGACGAGGTACGTGCGAAGTACGACGTCTCATCGATCCGCAACATCGTGCACTCGGGTGCACCATGTCCGATCGGGGTGAAGCTCAGGATGATTGAATGGTTCGGGCCGGTGATCAACGAGTTCTACGGGTCCACCGAGACCGGCCCGGTCACCTATGCCGGTGCCGAGGACTACCTCGCCCATCCGGGTACGGCCGGCCGCGTACTCGACTTGTGCCGGATCGAAATCGTCGACGCCGACGGAAATATCTTGCCGCGCGGTGAGATCGGTGAGATCGCGGCCGCCAACACCACTTATCCCGATTTCACCTACCGCAACCGCGACAGTGAGCGTAACGATCTCGACGTCGCCGGTTTGATCCGGTCGGGCGACATCGGGCTCATCGACGCCGACGGCTTCTTGTTCCTCAAGGACCGCAAGAAGGACATGGTCATCTCCGGTGGCGTCAACCTGTACCCCGCCGAGGTGGAAGATGTCCTGCTGCAACTCGACAACGTTCGCGACGGAGCTGTCTTCGGTCTGCCCGACGAGGTCTTCGGGGAACGTCTGGTCGCGGCGGTGAGTTTGCATCATCCCGAATCCGACGTGGCCGATCGGCTCAAAGAGCAGTTGCGTGAACAGCTCTCGTCCACCAAGGTGCCGCGCGAGATCTTCGTCATCGACGACTTCCCCCGGTCGGAGGCCGGCAAAGTCGCCAAACACAAATTGCGTGCGCTCGTCGGATGAGCGCTGCACCACTGACCAATCAACCACCAGACAGGGAGGGCCCCATGAACGAAGTCCTGATCGAAAAGCCCGCCGACGGAATCGCGTTGGTGCGCATCAATCGTCCCGAGGTCCGCAACGCCCTCAACGCGGCGGTGCGCGCCCAGATCAACGAGGCCTTTAACAGTTTCGACACCGACTCCTCGGTCCTGGCCGTGGTACTGACCAGCACCGGCGACCATTTCGCGGCCGGCGGTGACCTGCGTGAGTTCGGTGCGGCGTCGATGGTCGACCGGATGACCGCGGAATACACCGACGGCATCGCGCGCTGCCGCAAGCCGGTGATCACCGCAGTGAACGGTTATGCGCTCGGCGGCGGGTGCGAGTATGCGATGAACGGCGACATCATCATCGCCGGCCGCGACGCGGTCTTCGGTCAGCCCGAGGTCAAGGTGGGCCTGGTACCCGGACTTGGTGGCACTCAGTACCTTCCGCGTGCCATCGGCATCTATCCGGCGATGCTGATGCTGCTCACCGGTGATCCCATCGACGCCGAGCGCGCCGCGTCACTCGGGTTGGTCAGTGAAGTGGTCGACGGTAGTGCCGAGGACCGCGCCCTCGAGATTGCCAAGAAGATCGCGAAGTTGCCACCGCTGACGGTGCAGACGATCAAGCGGGTGGTCCGCTACGGCACGCAGGTGTCGCTGAACAGCGCGCTGGAGATGGAGAAGATGGCGCATCAGCAGATGTTCGCCACCCAAGACATGCGCGAAGGTGCCACTGCTTTCTTCGAGAAGCGCCGCCCGAGCTTCGAAGGACACTGAACAATGAGTCAACACAACCAGATTGCGATATGTGGAGGCGGGCTCGGCGGTCTGACCGCCGCGCTGGCCCTGACCCGTCGGGGATTCGACGTCACCGTCTACGAACAGACCGAGCGGCTCGCGGAGGTTGGTGCCGGACTTCAACTGGCCGCCAATGCCACCCGGGTGTTCGCCGAACTGGGCGTGCTCGATCGCATTGCGGCACTGGCCTCGGTGCCGCAGGGCAAGCGGGTTCGCTTATGGGACAGTGGAGAATCCTGGAAACTGTTCGACCTGGGCGCCGTATCGCAGGAAAAGTACGGCTCCCCCTATCTGATGGTGCATCGCGCCGACCTGCAATCGGTACTGATCGATGCGTTCGCCGAGATCGCTCCCGGCCGACTGGTTTTGAGTAAGCGGTTGACCGGTATCGACCAGACCGGTGACCGGCCCACTTTGAAGTTCGCCGACGGCACCCAAGCGAGTGCCGATGTGGTGGTCGGCGCCGACGGTGTTCATTCAGTAGTTCGTCGTGAGCTCTTCGGCGCGACCGAGGCCACCTTCTCCGGGTGCATGGCGTGGCGCGGTGTTGTCGATGCCGGCACGCTGCCAGATGCTCTACGAGAACCGCAGGGCACCAATTGGATTGGTCCGCACGGACACGTAATCCAGTATCCACTGCGGGGTGGGAAGCTGGTGAACTTCGTTGGCATCGTCGAACGTGATGACTGGCGCCAGGATTCGTGGAACTCGGCCGGCGACAACGCCGAGTGTGCCCGCGACTTCGCCGGTTGGCATCACGACGTCCAGGCATTGATCACTGGCATCCCGACGCCGATGAAGTGGGCACTCAACCTGCGTCCCACCATGACTCAATGGAGCAAGGGCTCGGTGACCCTGCTCGGTGACGCCTGTCATCCGACGCTGCCGTTCCTTGCCCAGGGCGCCTGTATGGCCGTCGAGGACGGTATGGTGTTGGCTCGCGCGCTGAGCGAGATCGCCGACACTACAGCGGCATTGACCGCCTACGAACAGGCTCGAATCGATCGGACCACCGCGATCGTCGAGGGCTCGACGGCCAATATCGCGCGCTTTCACAATCCGGTTCTCGCCGATCCGGTCGCCGCGCGGGACTATGTGTCCAAGGAATGGGCCTCCGACGAGGTCTCCGACCGGTACGAGTGGCTGTTCCGTTACGACGCGGTGACGGTGGAGATCTGATGGCTGGCGACACGACAGCCACCGACGCCACCGACACCACCCTCGAGGGGTCGCGTGATCCTCGAACCGGCCAATGCTATTGGCCGAAAAGAACATTTAGCGTTGACGGGGAGCTGGTCAGGCTCGACGACGTCGAGCTGCCTTCCACCGGCGAGCTTGCGGCTTTCGTCTCCGCGGGCGATCGATGCTTCGGCTATGTCGATCTCCCCGGTGATGTCCGACTGATCACCGAACTCGGTACCGGACCACATGAGGTGGGCGCGAGTTATCGGGCCGTGGTGACCGAGAGCGGTAGGAGGTTTGATCGTGCGTGAAGTGTATGTACTCGGATCGGCGGTGTCTGCTTTCGGCAAGCATCCGACTGGCAGCGGCCGGCATCTGGCAGCGCAGGTGGCTGCTGATGCGCTCTCAGAAGCGGGAATCGACTTCAGTGCTGTCGACGGCGTGTGGGCCGGCGTCGCACTTGGTGCCAGCCCGCGCGCGGTCTTCGTGGCCAAGGAACTCGGTCTGACCGGAGTGCCGGTACAGCAGGTGGTCAACGCCTCGGCCAGCGGACTGGCCGCGGTGCACGAGGCGAGGATGGCCATCAGATCCGGCGACCACGACGTCGTCCTCGTCCTGGGTTACGATGTGCCCGAATATGATACGTCCGCGCAGGAGGCAATCGCGCGGCAGGGTTTCCTACCGCCGGTTACCCAATTCGCCTTATGGGCAGCCCAGCGCGAACAGGAGTTCGGCACCACGGCCGAGGATCTGGCACGGGTGGCGGCGAAGAACTGGAACTACGCGCGAAGTAACCCGCTCGCCGCGCGCCAGGCCGACGCCGAAGTGACCGTCGACGACATTCTCGCATCGAAAGTAGTTGCTGGACAGCTGCACTCAAAGATGTGTACGCCGTGGGGTGACGGTGCGGGAGCAATCGTGCTCGCCTCGGCCGAGGGAGCACGAGAAATCGGGGTCATTCCGACAACCGAACTCGCCTCGTCGGTGTTGCGCAGCGAGATCCACGGTCGGCACCACACCTTTGAAGGAGCGGTGGTGGGGCCACGTGAGATGACCACGCGCACATCCGAACTGGCTTTCGACGCAGCCGGCGTACGACCCCGTGATGTGGATGTGGTGCAAGTTCATGACGCCTTCGCCAACGAGGAACTCGAATACCTGGAGCTGATGGGGTTCGTGGGCCCTGGTGAGGCCGACAAGCTGTTGCGCGACGGTGCGTTCGGTCCCGGTTCACGCCGCCGCTTCGGCCTGCCTGAGGTGTCCACCGACGGTGGGCTGCTCGCACGCGGGCACGCCAGCGGCGGTACGGGTGTCGCCCAGATCCACGAAACTCGACGACGATTCGCCGAACACGGCGATCGGGTCGGGGTTTGTCATCTGCTCGGCGCCGGATCGGTGTGCGTGATGCAGGTTCTGCGAAGCGTCGACTGACCGCCGGATCGGTCATCGCTCCGGTTCATCGCGAACACGAATAGGGCGGCTCGGCATGATTGCCGAGCCGCCCTGCTGTGGTGTCGCTCTCCTGTTCAGCGAGTTTCGGTGAGGGCTGCCCCGGTGCGGGCTCGCACCTCGTCGACGCCGACACCCGGTGCCGTTTCCAGTAACACGAGTCCAGCGCTGGTGACGTCGATGACGGCGAGATCGGTGATGATGCGATGAACCACGCCACGCCCGGTCAGTGGAAGGCTGCACTCGTCGACGATCTTTGGCGCACCGGATTTGTCGGTGTGCTCCATCACCACGATGACGCGTCGGGCGCCGTGCACGAGATCCATGGCGCCGCCCATGCCTTTGACTATCTTGCCCGGAACCATCCAGTTCGCCAGGTCACCGCAGCGTGAGACCTGCATGCCGCCAAGCACGGCGGTGTCGATGTGCCCGCCGCGGATCATGCCGAAGGAGGTGGCGGAGTCGAAGAAGGACGCGGTCGGTCTGACGGTGACAGTCTCCTTGCCCGCATTGATCAGATCCGGGTCGACGTTGTCGCTGGTGGGGTAGGGCCCGGTGCCGAGAATCCCGTTCTCCGAGTGCAGGATTACCCGTACCCCGTCGGGTAGATGGTTCGGGATCAGGGTGGGCAGCCCGATGCCGAGGTTGACGTACTCACCGTCGCTGAGTTCGGCAGCGGCCCTCGCCGCCATCTGTTCACGTGACCAGCTCATGCCGACGGTTCCCCCTTCGCGCTGATCGTGCGTTTCTCGATGCGCTTCTCGGTGATGGCGGTCGTTACGATGCGCTGCACGTAAATTCCCGGTAGATGGACCTGCGATGGATTGAGTTCACCTGGGGCTACGAGTGTTTCGACCTCGGCGATGGTGATCGTGCCAGCCACCGCGGCGAGTGGGTTGAAGTTCATGGCTGCCTTGTTGAAAACGAGGTTGCCCTCGGTATCGCCGAATTGTGCTCTCACCAGGGCGAAATCGGATCGAATGGCTTCTTCCAGAACGTACTCGTGTCCGGCGAAGATCCGGACCTCCTTGCGTGGCGAGGCGACGGCGACGCTGCCGTCGGGTGCGTACCGGTAGGGCAAGCCCCCCTCGGAGATGGGGGTACCCACACCGGCCGGTGTGTAGAAGGCTGGAATACCCGCCCCGCCGGCCCGCATGCGTTCGGCCAGGGTGCCCTGTGGGGTCAGTTCCACCTCGACCTCACCGGAGAGGTATTGACGTGCGAACTCTTTGTTCTCGCCGACGTAGGAAGCGGTGATACGTCGTATCTGTCCGGCCGACAACAGAATTCCGAGTCCCCAGTCGTCGACGCCGCAGTTGTTGGAATAGATCTCCAGATCGCCGACACCGCGCGAGGCCAGCGCGTCGATCAGGTCGCTCGGGATGCCACACAGTCCGAATCCGCCGACTGACAGCGACGATCCGGCAGCGATGTCAGCGACGGCCGCCGCCGCAGACGGGAACACCTTGCCCATCGGTTCGGTACTCTGCGGGTCGTTGCTCATCGGGTTGGCCCTGATTCGGTCGGCGCCGATGCGCTGATGGTTCCCCGCACTTCACCGAATCCGATGCGGCCGCCGCCGATGCCCAGTGCCGACGCGGTGATCGAAACGGTGTCACCGTCTTCGAGGAAGGTCCGTTTGTGGCCATCCACGGCGATGGGTTCTGCACCGCCCCAGGTGAGCTCGATGAAGGCGCCACGTTGGTCGCGGTCCGGTCCGGAGATGGTGCCCGATCCGAACAGGTCCCCGGTCCGGGCTGCGGCCCCGTTGACTGTAGTGTGGGCGAGCATCTGCGCCGGCGACCAGTACATCTCGCGATATGGGGGATGTGAGACCACATCCCCATTCCATTCGACGGCCAGGTCGATATCGAGGCCCCACTTCTGGTTGCCCTGCAGATAAGGCAAGGGGGCTGGTGTCTGCGTAGGTGTGGCGACCCGGGCCGACTCCAGGGCGTCGAGCGTGACCACCCACGGCGAGATCGACGTCGCGAAACTCTTGCCGAGGTTGGGTCCGAGTGGGACGTACTCCCAGGCCTGGATATCGCGGGCCGACCAGTCGTTGAGAAGGACAACACCGAAGCAGTGATCGGTGAACTCGTCGGGGCTGATCGGGCTGTTCATCGGCGAACCGACGCCGATGATGAAGCCCAGCTCCGCTTCGATGTCGAGCCGGACCGACGGGCCGAACGAGGGCTGATCGTCGCCGGCGATCTTGCGTTGGCCGCGCGGCCGCACGATGTCGGTGCCGGACACCACAATGGTCGACGATCGTCCGTGATATCCGACCGGCAGATGTTTCCAGTTGGGCATCAGCGGTTCTGAGTCCGGACGGAATAATCGCCCCAGGTTGGTTGCGTGGTGTTCGGAGGCGTAGAAGTCGACGTAGTCGGCGACCTCGATGGGCAGATGCATCGTGGTGTGCGCGACATCGGCGAGCGCATCGTCGGCGACGTCGCCGGCCGCGAGCGCGGAGACCTGTTGCCGCACTTCGGTCCATCGTGAACGACCTTGTGCCATGAAGGGGTTCAGGCTGGGGTGGGCGAAGACGTCGTCGTTGAGTGCGCGGGCCAGGTCGATGATGGTGTCGGCGACCCGCACGCCGACCCGCGGTGGTGTGGTGGCGGTGGAGAAGACACCGTACGGCAGATTGTCCAGACCGAACAGTGAATCGTCGGGGATGTCGATAGTGGTCACAGGGTTGCTCCTTGGCGGACGTAGGAGGTCGGCAGCAGGCCGAGAGCGGCGAGGTCGTCGAGAGGCTCGATGACGCTGCAGGTGCCGAATGATCGGAACCGCGAGCGCAGGTTGACGATCTCGTCGGTGGTGAGCGTCGCGATGCGTTCGGCGATGCGGTTCCCGTTGCGGTCACCGAGAACCGCGATGAGTTCGTCGATGCCGGCGGCCTGGCCTGCCAGGTGCACGGCCAGCATCAGGTTCACGAACCCGTGCTGCTCGAAACCGGTTGTCGGATCGGTATTTCGGATTGCATGATGCAGCCCTGCTGTTGCTTTGAACGGGATGTCATGTCCGACCACGGTGCGGACGGCCGCGGCCAGTTCGGCCTCATCGGGATAGGCGTCGGCGTGCACTCCGCCGGTTCGGAACTTGGCTGCGAACGATGTGCCGCTCAGGGCGCGCAGAAATGACTCTCGACGTTCGTCTCGGGGGATCTCGACGAAGATCTCCACATCGGGCCGCGTGGCTGCGATGTCGTCGAGCGCAGTCACCAATGATGCCGGACTGTGGGATTCGTCGACGACGATCTCCAGGGCGCGCAACCGTACCCACCGGATGCTGCTGAGTTGTGCGAACGCCGCGTCGAGGGTGGTCGGTCCGCCGGGTACCGTCAGGCTCATCGAGAGTTCACCGTCGGGATGTAACATATTCGCCAGTTCGGTAAGCCGTGGTGCGGGAAAGATGAAGGGGCCGAGGGTATCTCGATACGATTCACTGCGGTGGGCGGAGTGCGCAGGGATCGCCGCTTCCAATGGGCTATTGCCCGGCGGGAACATCGCGGCGTCGTCGAAGAGTCCGGCGAACAGTTCGGTGGTGATGCCGTCGCGGTATGCGGTGGGTCTCACGTGAGCGCTCCCTGCCGCGCCCAGCTCCACGAGTAGTTGGCGTCCTCGCAGGCCAATGCGCCTTCGCCGAGTTCGAGCGGAGCGAAGGTGTCGACCATGACCGCGAGCTCATCGAAGGTCTCTGCGCCGATGCTGCGTTCGTACGCGCCGGGTTGCGGACCGTGTGCGTGACCGCCGGGATGGATGC
Organism: Gordonia sp. 852002-50816_SCH5313054-c; assembly: GCF_001665925.1. NCBI lineage: Bacteria > Bacillati > Actinomycetota > Actinomycetes > Mycobacteriales > Gordoniaceae > Gordonia > Gordonia sp. 852002-50816_SCH5313054-c. The sequence goes on along the minus strand of NZ_LZTE01000068.1, from coordinate 103,742 downwards.
TGATCGATCCTTGACCGATGCCGGATCCCTTGCGGGCCTCGTAGTCTCCGCCGCAGTAGAACATGATCTCGTCGGAGTCGACGTTGGAGTGGTAGTAGGGGACCGGGATGGCCAGCGGGTGGTAGTCGACCTTGCGCGGCACGAAGTTACAGATGACGAAGTTGTTGCCTTCGAACACCTGGTGCGCCGGTGGCGGCTGGTGGATTCGCCCGGTGATCGGTTCGAAATCGAAGATGCTGAAGGTGAACGGGTAGAGACACCCATCCCAGCCGACCACGTCGAAGGGGTGGTGGGCGTAGACCATTCGGGTTCCGACGACCCGTCCGCCGGAGCGGTGCTTGACATAGACGTCGACGTCGGTGCCGTCGGCGGTGATGAGTTCGCCGGGGCCGTGCAGGTCGCGTTCGCAGTAGGGGGAGTGTTCGAGGAGCTGACCGTACCGAGAGAGATACCGCTTAGGCGGCACGATGTGGCTGTTGGCCTCGATGGCATACGCGCGCAATGGTTCTACTCCCTCGGGTATCCACCGATGGGTGGTTGACGCCGGGATCAGGACATAGTCTCCTTGCCGCGCGTTCAGTGGGCCGAAGACGGTCTCGACGCGTGCGCTGCCGGACTCGATGTACACGATTTCGTCGCCGGTTGTGTTGCGGTACAACGGCGATGATGATGTGGCCACCACATAGGAGATCCGGACATCGGAGTTGCCGAGGATGAGTCGACGGCCGGTCACCACGTCCACGCCCTGGCCATCGGTCGGGAACAGATCGTGCAGCCGCAGGTGCCGCGGTTTGAGGGGGAGATTGGGGGTGGTGGTTTGGTCGGTGAGCTCCCAAACCTGCGCGTCGACGATGGCCGACGGGATGGTGCGGTGATAGAGCAGCGACGAATCCGAGGCGAATCCCTCCTCTCCCATCAACTCCTCGAAGTAGAGCTCACCAGACGGCGTTCGGTGTTGGGTATGGCGCTTGGGCGGGATGGTGCCCACTTGGCGGTAGAAGGACATGGCGACTACTCCTCGATCGACGTACTCCAGCGTGCTCTGAGTCACACTAGATAGTACATAGATTAACTAGTTTTGCGGCGCGAGACAACTGCCGATCTCGCGGTGGCGCGTCAGGTCAATTGCGGCCGCGAACGTCGAACTGGCGGCGGTTGGTGATGAGCTTGTCGAGCAGGAGGATCAAGATGCGCTGCTCGGCTTCGGTGAGTGCTCCTGCCCAAGCGAATTCGCGTTCGTTGTGCTCGGTGAAGACCTGCTCGATGGTGACCCGACCGTGATCGGTCAGCGACAGCTGGACCGATCGCCCGTCGTGCTCGTCGGGTCGGCGTCGTAGCAGGTCGGCGGACTCCAGCGTCTTGGTCAGATTGGAGACCGCTGCGCGACTCATACCGGTCAGGCGCGCTGCGGTCTTGGGCTCAACGGGTCCGGCGAGCCACACGACGAACATCAACCGGAACGCCGACCAGGACAAACCGTGGGGCCGGTGGACGGCAGACTCCAGATCGTAGGTCACCACGTTGGCCGCGCGATTGAGGGTGAGTAGCACCTGGGTGGCCAGCAGATACTCGGGGCCGACCTCCTCGGAGAGGCGCCGCTGGGCAAGCTCGATGAACGACCAGAAGTCGAGATCATCGGGGCCAGACTCGTGCTCCCGACTGCCCTGCTCTGGTTGGTCCACGGTCATGAGGCCAACTGTAGTGCCAATGTATTTAGTTCATGGATAAATCAGTTGCGGTGTCGTCGACGGCCCGGTCCGGCGTCGACACCAGCGTCAACGCCGCCACACCAGCCGGCACCCGGGCTGCGGCATTGGTCACAACCGATATCGCGCAGACCGCCATCAGCGCCGCCAGTAGTGCTGTGGACACGCCCGCGATCGTCGAAATGGTCACCAGCACATCGCCGATGTGCAGCGAAGTGATTGCGGGCAACGCGAGAAAGGCTGCCGAGAACGCCAACCAGACGCCACCGGCGAAGGGGCGTAGACGTCGCCAAAGCGCAAACCGTTCGCGCCTGGAGCCGGCTGGGATCAGCATGTGCGCTCACCCTTGTCGATCGTGGCGCTAAAGTTGTCCAGCCGCAGCGATGATGCGCGGATGGCAGTCGCGGTGACGTGCGCGGCGACCAGAGCCGACGACTCCGCGATGATGGCCGAGGTGAGCTGCGCGGCGCGCGGATCGGTGGTCGAGACGTCGGCCCCGATGATCAAGTTCTTGATCCCGATCTGACCACCCAGCGAATCGGCGTCGAGGACAAGGTTTTCCGCGTGGGTACTGGGACCGGGTGCACGGATGATGAGCGTCGCATCACCGACGAGGGGGATGTTGTGGGCGGCCATGGCAAGGCAGAGATCGGTGAGAGTGGCGGTGCCGAGCCGGACGGCCATGACGGGTTTGCTGCCGATCGTCGCGGTGAAGGATTGCCCGGAGAGCGCGATATTCATCGGCAGGTCACCGCGGGCGATGCCGGTGCCCAACAGTGCGGCCGCCCCGAACCCGGCCACGAGCACCGTCGCTGCGACGCGTTTGCGAATGCGCACCTCGCGCCTCCCGTCACCCACTGTTGATGTGACTGAAGGTAACGCATACCTGCCGGTGGTGACCCCGGCGGGCCGTCCGGGCTTGCTCACACTGTCGGAGAATGGTGACACGTAACTCACTGAGAACTGGGTATGGCACAATCACGTCGACACGCCGAGTGAACGATCGGTCAATGTTCGGGTCGGCCACGCGGGCGGGCTGTTCATGACGATCACTGAGTTCACCAACATCACAGGAGGTCAGGATGGCTGATCAGGCATTCAAGGGGCGGACCGCCGTCATTTCCGGCGGCAGCCGAGGGATCGGCCTGGCGATCGCCACCGCACTCGGGGCGCGCGGGGCGAACATCGTGTTGCTGGCCAAGACCGATACCCCGCACCCCAAGTTGCCGGGCACCATCCACACTGCAGTCGAGGAGATCGTGGCCGCCGGCGGCGCTGCCACCGGTGTGGTCGGTGACGTCCGCAACGCCGACGACGTGGCGCGCGCGGCGCACATCGCCGCCGACACCTATGGCGGCGTCGACATCTGCATCAACAACGCGAGCGTGTTGAACCTGACGCCGACCGAAGAACTGCCGATAAACCGGTTCGATCTCATGCAGCAGGTCAACGTCCGAGGGACCTTCCTGCTCACCCAGAAGTGTCTTCCGTACCTGCGAAAGTCGCCGAATGCGCACGTGCTCACGCTGTCGCCGCCGCTCAACATGAGCGCAGCGTGGCTCGGCAAGCACCCCGGCTACATGCTGGCCAAGTACGGAATGACGCTTGCGGCAATGGGTTTCGCCGCCGAATATGCCGACGCCGCCGTTGCGAGCAACTGCCTGTGGCCGGAATCGACCATCGCAACCGCCGCGGTCCGCAACCTGCTCGGTGGTGACGAAGCCGTCGCGCACTCCCGATCGCCGCAGATCATGGCCGACGCCGCTGTCGCCGTGTTCTCCAAGGACTCCACGCAGACCGGCCGGTGCTACCTCGACGTCGAGGTACTGGCTGAGGACGGTGTCACCGACTTCTCGATCTACGGCGGGCAGGACCCGATCGAGTACGACATCTTCGTCGACCCGCGGTAGCCGTTCTCCCGGATCAGTAGGTGGCCCACTCGCCCTGGGCGTAGCGCAGGATCCGCGGGTCCATGAGGGTCGACGGTGGCATCTCGAGTGGCTGTCGGTCGAGTGGGAACACCGCGGCCGCAGACAGTTCGGCTTCGCTGAGGAAGCGCATCGGCCCCGGAGCGCGCAGGTGGAGCTTCGGGGGCGTGCCCTCATCGGCGAGAAAGAATCCCCAGTCGCCGAACGACGGGACGTCGACGTGGTACGGCGTCACGGCGAGCCCGGCAGAACGCAGCGTCGACCCGATGCACCAGTACGACTTCGGTGCGAAGTACGGTGAGCCGGACTGCACGACGATCCGCCCGCCCGGTGCGGAGTGGGCCTTCACGAGTGAGTAGAACTCGGTCGAATACAGCTTGGCCGTTGCTGATTCGTCTGCGTCGGGCATGTCGACGATGATCACGTCGTACCGCTCGTGCTGCTGTCGCAACCATGTGAAGGCGTCGGCGGTGACGATGTTCGCGCGCGGATCGTTCATGGAGTTGCGGTTCAACTCGAGCAGTCGGGAATCAGTGCGTGCGAGGTGAATCATCGCGGGATCGAGTTCGACGAGCGTCGGCCGAACACCGGGGTAGCGCAACACTTCTCGTAGGGCGAGGCCGTCGCCGCCACCGAGGACGAGTACCGACGCAGGCGTCGACCCGCCAACGCTGCTGCGGGCCACCGCGTCGGCCATCGCGGGGTGGACGAGTGCTTCGTGATAGCGGTACTCGTCGCTCGATGCGAACTGCAGGTCCCCGTTCAGATACAGCCGCGTATCGCGCCCGGAGCCGATGCGTCGCTCCGTGATCACGATGTCCTGATACTGCGTACGTTCTGCTGCGACGATCGGGTCTCGATACATCGCCTGACGAGCGGTCACCTCAAAACGGTCGGCATAGACCAGCGCGGCAACCAATACCGCGATCACCGCGACAGCGGCCACACTCAGCACAGCGAACCCGGTGCGCGTCAGCGACTTCCGAAACATCACGAAGACCAGGAAGCAGCCGGCGATGGCGTTGACGAGGCCGACGACGATCGCGCCGCGCAACTGTCCGAACACGGGCAGCAGTACGAACGGGAAGCACAGCCCGCCGATGAGTGCTCCGATGTAGTCGGCGGCGAACAGGTCGGCGACCGCAGAACCCGCCTCCTGCTTGCGAATACGCTGCAATAGCACCATCAGCAACGGAATCTCCGCGCCGATGAGCAGACCCAACACGAAAGCGACCACCACAAGGGCCTGGGTGTACAACGACAGATATGCGAACGCCGCGTACAGCGCCAGCACCGACAATCCGCCGAGTAGTGCGAGCGCGAGCTCGATGGCTGCGAACGCCGTGACCGCGTGGCGCTGTAGGGGTTTGGCTGCCAGCGAGCCGATGCCCATCGCGAAGACCATGACCGCCAAGACGATCGACGCCTGTGTTGCTGTGTTGCCGATCAGATACGAGCCGAGTGACACCAGCGCCAACTCGTACACGAGCCCGCATGCCGCGCAGACGAATACGACGGCGAGCAATCCGACACGGGCGAACCGTGATCGGGGAGCGGTGTGTTCGGCCAGCAGTGTCACAGTATGGCAGCGGCGATGATCACTGCGATGCCGACGTGCGAGATGCCGTGGACCCACACCGCGGGATGGCTTTCTGCCCCGATGACGATCTCACCGAGCTTGCCCGGGGTGAACAGGTCGATGACGAAGAACGTCGCGCACATCACCGCCAGACCGATCAGCGTGTAGATGACGGTGTAGGTCAACCCGACCGCGAGACGTCCCTCGCTCGCTGCGATCGCAGCGGTGACGATGATCGCGACGGCAATCAGATTGGAGCCGACGAGGATTCCCGCATTACGGTTCCGGTCGATCCACAGCTGATGACGCAGGTTGCCGGGCGTCAACGCGTCGATGACCGCAAAAGAGATCAGCATCAGCAAGACCCCGACACCCGCGTAGGCGGCGGCGTAGTAGGTGTTGGTGAGAATCGCGTCGGCCGAGATCATGTGTGTACTCCCGTGTCTGATGCTTGCTCTGGTCGGACTTCCGTGTGCTGGCACAAACTGCACCGCGGTGTCTTACTTTCCGGTTCCACTGCCACCGCCGCGGTTGGAGCTTCCCGACCCGGAGAAGTCGGGCGTCGGGACCCAATAGCCGCCGACGTAGCTGTGATAGTGGTTGTAGCCCGACCGGTAGTCGCGGCTGACCATCACCTTGGTTTTGTCTGCGGCATAAGGGAAAAGGCCGATCAGGTAGCCCGGGTACTGCAGAAACTGCGTACCTGCGACGTTGCCCGCCCCAGCAGTGTCGCCCGCGCGCTGGTCGGTGGGATTCTGGGCGGACGCGAGTTGTGCTGACACAGTCGACGGGTCACCATCGGCGATGTATGCGTCGACGTCGGACTCGTCGAGCGAACTGTCGCGCTGATAGTGCGACGTGACGTACGCCCGCGCGTCCCCTCCGCCCGATCCGCGAAATGCGCTGACCGCGCACGAGCCGAGCGCGATCAACGCGACGATCACGATGAGCGCGATGATCGTGTTGCGTATCCGCCGCAGCCTCCGGGTCGGATCAGCCTGGCCCTGTCCCCGTGGCCCGCCGGACCGGCAGGGTCCTTGCGGGCCACCCGGGGCGCCAGGCCATTGCCCTCCCGGGTCGTCGCCTCCCGGCGGGTAGGTCATGACCGGACCGCCAGGGCGTCACGGTCGATTCGGCTCGACGTGACCACCACCTCGCCGGCCTGTGGATAGGTGTGCCAGGTGCGCCAGATGAGCGCGTCGTCGTCGGTGTCGGCGGTCACTGCCGTCACCGCGAGCTCGTTGCCGGGGAATCGCCCGAGGAGTGCGGGCAACCCGGCGCGCGCATGTCCTTCGACCTCGGATTCGATCTGCTCGAGCAGGTCGGCCATCGCATCGGAGCTGCACTCGATGATTCGCGACGAGAACACGTAACCGTCGGCCTGAAAGCTGTCCGGCAGTGCGGTGGTGATGTCTGGCAGGCAGGCGACCGTCTCGCACAGTTCGTGCGCGTCGTCGGTGATGACAATCTGATGGCTGGCACCGAGGAGTCGGATGGAGAACGTCAACGCCCCGATCGTGTGATCTGCCGCTGCGAGCGGCTCACGCTGCGCGGCGGTCAGCGAGAATCCGAGCTGACCTGCCCGGGTGTCGGAGAACGCGACGTCGAGGTCGGTGAACGGACTCACCGCTGCTCCGGGCCCGGATTCGACGGGTAGATCCGGTACTCCGAACGATCGAGCACCTGGCCGCGTGCGCATTCCCACCCGCTGCCGTAATCCTCGAAGGACAGCCTGTCGCCACCCGCTTCATAGTCGTGATAGCGCATCCGGCCGACCTGCGCCAGACCTGTCGTACCGAACGACGTGAACTGTGCTGAACCCGCTTCGTCGTTCGTATACCGCCGACCTTCGAGATCGACGTAAGCCGGTCCGGGGGTCACGGTCACGCCGCTGAGCTCCTGCCAGAGAACCACTTCGAGATCCGGATCGTCCTCCACCGAGATCCAGGCCTTCCGGCCGAGACCGGTGTCGAGGAAGTTCTCGGCCCACGAGAAGCCGTCCTGTGAGAGCTTGAGCGCGCCCCGGACCGCGAATGTCTCTCCGCGGATCTCGACGAGGTCGCCCGGTTTGAGCTGGCGAGGATCGCCGCGCACGGCGTCGTCGTCTGCGGTCGAGAAGGGATCACGCGGCTGGTACGTGCGCGAATACAGCGCGTCCCGCTCGGCTTGCTCGCGCTTTCGTTTGCTCAAGACGTTGAACACGAGCACGACGACGATGATCGCCAGCAGAGCGATGACGATGATCAGCAGGAATTCCATTGGTCAGAGGATAGTGCGTCGGGCCGGACATTCGGGGCACCCAGTGTCGGTACCGCGAATGACATCCAGCCCGACGCACCGTCGTTACCGAACCCCTGACCTACTGAACCCAGTTCTGCTGAACACCGGTCTTACTTGACGTTGGTGTCGATGAACTGGGTCGAGTACAGTTCGTTCGCGGGGATCTGCGCGGGCAGATCGGATCCGGAGTTGTTGAGCACCGGGATCAACTGATTGATCGACTCCTGCGCCTTCGCCATGTCGATGCCGCCCCACACACCCGCGGCGTCCGGGCCGATGACACCTTTCTCCTTGAGGATCTTGGCCGAGTACGACGCCTCGCCCTCGCTGTAGGTGCTGAACGAGACGTCCTGCGAAACCCAATCGGTGATGGTCTTGTTGATCGCGTCGGGCGAGTTCACGTAGTTCTTGCCGGTCTGCTGGATCATCGGGATCAGCTTCTGCAGGCAGGGAGTCAGCTTCTCCATCTTGTCGGGCCGCACACTCACATTCGACGCGTAGACGTCGTAACCGGCGTCGCGGACCATCGCGTAGGCGACGGGCTTGTCCCACGACGGGGTCTCATGCTCGTAGGTGTACGGCTCGGAGTTCACGAAGCCCTGCTGCGCGATCGACGGGTCACCGACGAATCGTGCTGGCGCGCCGTCGTATCCGGTGTCGAGCTGGCTCTGCTTCAGTAGCCCCTTGGCCACCAGCCATTGCGGGAACACCTGCTCCTTCGACACGACGACGGTGGCGTCGGACTTGCCGATGTCGGCGATGGTGCGCCAGTCGGGGTGCTTTTCCGGGTCCCACATCAGGATCGACGGGTTGTACTGCAGGAGTGGCGTCAGTGCTACGACCCGCTGCTTCGAGGCAGCTGAGACGAGCTGGTCGCCGTGGACGAGTCCGAGGTCGATGCTGTCGTCGGCGTGCATCACCGAGGGCACCGACTGGAATCCGATCGCGGGACCGCCCGCCCGCAGGGTGATGTCGACGCCGGTGTCCTTGCCGTCGTAGGCGAGCGGGCCGGTGGCCGACTTCTGATTCGCGTCGACGGTGTATCCGGGGCCCATCAGCCCGATCACGCCGGCCATATCCGACTGCGGCTGCCACTGGAGTTGCACCACAACATTTTTCGGGCAGACGGACGCGAGGTTGTATTCGGCCGGTGCGGACGGCAGCGACTGCGCCGAGCTAGACGACGTCGACGACGAGTCGGTGCACCCGGCGAGTGCGGCGACACACGCGGAGGCGGTTGCCGCTACGACGGCTGCGCGTACTGACAGTCTGCGACGTCGCGAGGCGACGTGGGACGGCGAAGCTTTGGACACGGTGGAACTCCTCTTGCGGAAGGGTGAACGAGACCGACGACGCCGGCCCCTGGAGTGGATTACATGTAAATGTAGGGGCTGCTGGTGGATCGCGCGAGTCTGGTGCATGTAGCGCCGATTGGCCGGTCTGGCATCGGAAAACTTCTTCTGACATGCGCTTTGATAGTGTCTCACCTGCGTGTACCGGGTTCGAGCCCGCGGTTCTGTCACATATTGTTTACGTCGGGACACGCGAGCGCAATGCATGTAACCAACAATCAGAAAGCGGAGTAAGTCCGACTCTTACATGTAGGCGCTCCCATGTGCCGTGGCTCTGATGGATGTACACATGAACCTGATCGACACCGTCAACGACACTGACGCGAGGCATCTCACGAAGGGTGTGATGATCTCGGCGTCGGGAGTATCCAAGCAGTTCGATTCCGGCACAATCGCTCTCGCCGACGTCGACCTCGACATCGCGCGTGGCGACTTCGTCGCGATCGTCGGTCCCTCCGGCTGTGGCAAATCGACGCTCCTGCGCATGGCTGCGGGATTGGAGGCGCCGACAACCGGTAGCGTCGCGCTGGCCACCGATTCGGTCGGCGTGATCTTCCAGGAACCCACATTGCTGCCGTGGCGTTCTGTGCAGGCCAACGTCGAACTATGTGCCGAGATCGCGGGTGAGTCACGTTCGGAGCGTCGGGAACGTGCTGCCGCGGCCATCGATGCCGTGGGCCTCGCCGGCTTCGAGAAGCAACTCCCGCGCACGCTCTCGGGCGGCATGAAGATGCGAGTCTCGTTGGCGCGCATGCTCACCAAAGAACCTGAGGTGATGTTGCTCGACGAGCCGTTCGGTGCGCTCGACGAGATGACTCGCCTCGACATGCAGGCAGAACTGTTGCGGCTGTACGGCGATCGGGGATTCACCGCGCTGTTCATCACCCACTCGATGCCCGAGGCGGTGTTCCTCGCCAACCGGGTGATCGTGATGTCGGCCCGACCGGGCCGAATCGCCGCGGACATCCGCATCGACCTTCCTTATCCCCGTCAACCCGACGTGCGCTTCGACCCGGCTTTCACGTCGTACGTCGCCGCGATCTCCGAAACACTCCGAGGTGCCTGATGACCATCATATCGACTGCAATGACACAAGATTCGACGTCGAGCACCGCTGTCACCACAGCGTCGCCCGCTCCCTCGGCCTCGGGAACCGCGCCGGGCGGTAAGGCAACATCGTCGACGAGAACGCGGCTACGCACAGCGGTGCGCATGGTCGCACCGCCCGCGGTGTCTCTCGCTGCGGCGATCGGACTCTGGTACCTGGTCAGCATGGTGATCCTCTCTCCGCAGCGGCGATTCCTCCTTCCGCCGCCGCACGAGGTGTTGACCAACTCGTTGCTCGACAAGGCTCACGTCAACCCGATGCTGGAGGCACTCTGGGTCACCGCGAAGGTGAGCCTCGTCGGGTTCCTCTTCGCCGCTGTCATCGGCATCGCGATCGGCGTGCTGATGAGCCGCGGCTCTCTGATGGAGCGCGCGATCTACCCGTGGGCCGTTGTGCTGCAGGTCATTCCGGTACTCGCGATCGTCCCGCTGATCGGTCTGTGGTTCGGGTACGGCATGGTGGCACGCACCATCGTGTGTGTCATCATCGCGATCTTCCCGATCATCGCCAACACCCACTTCGGGCTCACCTCCGTCGACCGCGGCATGCACGAGCTGTTCACGCTGTCGAAGGCCTCACGCACCCAGCGATTGGTGAAACTCGAGTTCCCCGCGGCACTTCCGGCGATGATGACCGGATTCCGCACGGCGTCGGGGCTCGTGGTGGTCGGCGCGATCATCGGCGACATGTTCTTCGCGAAGGGCGAACCGGGAATCGGGACCCTGCTCGACGTCTACCGCGCGCGACTGCAATCCGACGATCTCATCGCGGCCATCGTGCTCGCGTCGTTGTTCGGCATCGCCGTCTTTGCGGTGTTCAGCATGCTCAACGCCGCCGTCGCACGCCGCCGCTAGCCGCCGACTCTCACAAGGAACTCCAGACATGTTCACCGTTCCCATCATCGACATCTCGCCCTACGCCGACCCGCAGAGCACGCCAGAACAACGAGCACAGGTGGCACGTCAACTCGACGAGGCCTCTGCCACAGTCGGATTCATGCAAATCGTCGGACACGGAATCTCCCAGAGCGTCGTCGACGGTCTCACCGAGGCCCTCGACGCGTTCTATGCACTCCCGCTCGACGTGAAGAAGAACTGCGTGCGGCCGGGTGCCAATCGTGGCTACAGTCCGCCCAAGAGCGAGTCGCTGAGCATGAGTCTCGGTGTGGCAGCGGCGAACCAGATGAACGACTTCTATGAGGCGTTCACGGTCGGCTCGGAGCAATCCTGGTATGCGGCAACGGATCTTCCCGAGTCCAGCTATCCCGACAACACCTGGCCCGATGACGCGGTGGCGAGCTTCCGGCCGGCAGTCGAGGAGTGGTTTTCCCAGGCGCGAGGCGTGTCACGAATCCTGTTGCGTGCCTTCACCGAAGCGCTCGGACTTCCGGATGGCTACTTCGATGCGCTCACCGATCACTCGATCGACGCGTTGAAGATGAACAACTACACGCTGCCCGAAGGCGAGATCGAACTCGCGGGCGAGTTGACCGGGATGGGCGCCCACACCGACTTCGGCATCCTCACCGTGCTCTGGGCCGATCGTGTGCCGGGATTGCAGGTCCTTGATCGCGACGGCATCTGGCACGACGTGCAGCCCGAGCCCGGTGCTCTCATCGTGAACCTCGGCGACGCCATGGCCCTCTGGACCAATGATCGCTGGTTGTCGACCATCCATCGGGTCGATCCGCCCGTCGTCGACGGAAGGATCATCCGACGACGTTCCGCGGCCTTCTTCTTCGACGGCAACTTCGACGCCGTCATCGAAACACTGCCCGGATGCGCGCGCACAGATCAGCCCGGGTACCCGCCGATTACCGTCGCCGACAACATCAACGCCAAATTGGCCGGAATGAAACAGGGGGTCGCGCCACAGGCCGCTGATCGGGAGGCGCAGCGGCTGACGTCGGCGCACACGGCGCGATAGGGCGTTACGCTCGATGACCGTGACGGTTGGAGGCGGTGAGGGCGCATTGCTGACGCAGTCGGTGGTGCGCCGACTCCGCGACGAGATCTTCGCCGGGCAGATGGCCCCCGGCACCCCGCTGAGCGTGCCGGGACTCGCTGCGCGTCTCGAAGTGTCGCGCAGCCCGGTCCGCGAGGCGGTGCAGCAACTCGTCGTCGAAGGACTCGCCGAGTACACACCGCGTGTCGGCGCCAAGGTCGCCGCGCTCGACGAGGCGAGTCTGCGCCACGTCTTCGAGGTTCGCGAGGTGCTCGACGGTCTCGCCGCCCGCCAGGCCGTCGAACGCGTGACTTACGCCGAGATCGACGACCTGTGGGAGCAGGTGCGCACTCAGGAGGCCCTGCTCGCCGAGGCCGCAGATCATCACCGAGACTCCCAACTCGACCTCGACTTCCACACCGCGGTGCGGTCCCTGTCGGGCAACAAACCGCTGTGCGACGCGTTGTTCAAACTCGACACGCAGTCGCACCTGTACCGCTCCGATATGTGGCAGCACGACGTCAACCGACGTCTCGCGGTGGCAGAGCATCATCGAATCGTCAGTGCGCTGGAAGCAGGCGACGCCGCCGGGGCGCAGATCGCGGCACAGGCACACGCCGCCGGGGTCTTGGTTCGGTTGCTCAGATCGTGACGGGCGCAAGCGTGACGGGCGCAAGCGTGACGGGGACAGGCGCGACGGGGGCAGGCGAACTCACCGAGCTGCCGCCGCAGCTGTGGGGCGAGTACCCCGACACGCTCGCCGACGTGATGCCCTGGATCGGGCGGTCCCTCGGCGTCGACGCCCTCGGTGGCGATCTGCCGGCGGCAAGCGAGCGCAGTCGCCTCCCCGAACTCGACGCGGCGTCGGTGGTGCTGCTGCTCGTCGACGGCCTCGGCGAACGGCAACTCGCCGCCCACGCACACCTCGCACCGACACTCACCGGACTGCAGGGCACCGTGCTGCGGGCGGGCTTCCCGTCGACAACGGCGACATCGATCACCAGCCTGATGCGCGGCGAACCGGCAGGCGAGCACGGGATCATCGGCTACAGCTTCGTGCCGGACGACGCGGCCCGCAGTCACGGTCCGGCCCGCACGCTGAACATGCTGCGCTGGACACTCGACAGCGCCGACGGCCCGTCGGCCTACGACGTCTATCCGCCGACCGCACTTGCCCCGGGAGAAGGGGAGGGCGCGGTGGGCGCGCTCGAGCGGTCGGGGGTGCGCGTCTTTCAGGTGATGCCCGGCGAGTTCAAGGACACGGGCTTCACCTCCGTCGCCTCCGGTACCGCGGGCAGACATCTACCCGCCAAGGCTCCGGCCGAGGTTCGAGCAGGCATCACCACCGCGCTGACCAGAACGCTGCCCCGCTCACACCGGCCGCGAGTCGTCTACGCATATCTCGCCGACCTCGACACCGCCGGTCACATCTACGGTCCGGGCTCCGACCCCTGGTGCGATGCACTGCGAACCGTCGATTCCCTTGTCGCCGACGTCCTTACCGACCTTCCGTCCGACGCCACCCTCGTCGTGACCGGCGACCACGGGATGCTGCGCGCGGGAAAGGCCATCGACCTCGACGCCGAGCCTGCGTTGTCGGCGGGCGTCGCACGGATCGCGGGCGAGGCGCGAGTGCGCCACGTCTACGCGATCGACGGGGCCGTCGACGACGTCGCGGATGCCTGGCGCGATCTCCTCGGCGACGACGCGCACGTCGCGCCGCGCGAACAGGTTCTCGCCGAACACTGGTACGGACCCCGCACCGCCGATCGAACCGCTGCGCGAATCGGCGCTCTCGTCGTCGTGGCGAAGGACCGTACGGTGCTCACCCGACCGGCCGCTGAGCCGGGGGAGTCGCGCATGCTCGGGCACCACGGTGGCTGGACCGCCGATGAACTGCTGGTGCCGCTGCTGATCGGCAACGATCCCGCGTAGACCGCTCCTCACCGTTGACCTTGCACTCACCGGGGTCGAGTGCTAAAACGGACGTTGGCACTCACGGATCGTGAGTGCTAGGTCGGGACGGTGAGATCGGTACCGAATGACACACCGGTCGTCCGTCGCGGGCACCGAGTCCGGCCATACAAACCTAGTGTCACCCCCTATCGGAGGATCACTTACCCATGGCCAAGCAAATCGCGTTCGATGAAGAGGCCCGTCGCGGCCTCGAGCGGGGTCTCAACACCCTCGCCGACGCAGTCAAGGTGACTTTGGGACCCAAGGGTCGCAACGTCGTTCTGGAGAAGAAGTGGGGCGCCCCCACGATCACCAACGATGGCGTGTCCATCGCCAAGGAGATCGAGCTCGAGGACCCCTACGAGAAGATCGGTGCCGAGCTCGTCAAGGAGGTCGCCAAGAAGACTGACGACGTCGCTGGCGACGGCACCACCACCGCAACCGTTCTGGCTCAGGCACTCGTGCGTGAGGGTCTGCGCAACGTTGCCGCAGGCGCCAACCCGATGGGCCTCAAGCGCGGCATCGAGCAGGCTGTCGACGCCGTCACCGAGTCGCTGCTGAAGAGCGCCAAGGAGGTCGAGACCAAGGAGCAGATCGCTGCGACCGCTGGTATCTCGGCAGGCGACCCCTCGATCGGCGAGCTCATCGCCGAGGCGATGGACAAGGTCGGCAAGGAAGGCGTCATCACCGTCGAGGAGTCCAACACCTTCGGACTCCAGCTCGAGCTCACCGAGGGCATGCGCTTCGACAAGGGCTACATCTCGGGCTACTTCGTGACCGACCCCGAGCGCCAGGAAGCCGTCCTCGACGACCCGTACATCCTGCTCGTCTCGGGCAAGGTCTCGACCGTCAAGGATCTGCTCCCGCTGCTGGAGAAGGTCATCCAGTCGGGCAAGCCGCTGCTGATCATCGCCGAGGACGTCGAGGGCGAAGCCCTCTCGACCCTGGTGGTCAACAAGATCCGCGGCACCTTCAAGTCTGTTGCCGTCAAGGCTCCCGGCTTCGGTGACCGCCGCAAGGCCATGCTCGCCGACATCGCCATCCTCACCGGTGGCGAGGTCATCAGCGAAGAGGTCGGCCTCTCGCTGGAGGGTGCCGGTCTCGAGCAGCTCGGCCAGGCTCGCAAGGTCGTCGTCACCAAGGACGAGACCACCATCGTCGACGGCGCGGGCGACGCAGACGCCATCGCCGGACGCGTGTCGCAGATCCGCACCGAGATCGAGAACAGCGACTCCGACTACGACCGTGAGAAGCTGCAGGAGCGCCTGGCCAAGCTGGCCGGTGGCGTTGCAGTCATCAAGGCGGGCGCGGCCACCGAGGTCGAGCTCAAGGAGCGCAAGCACCGCATCGAGGACGCCGTCCGCAACGCGAAGGCTGCCGTCGAAGAGGGCATCGTCGCCGGTGGCGGCGTGGCTCTGCTGCAGTCCGAGCCTGCCATCGACTCGCTGACCCTCGAGGGCGACGAGGCGACCGGTACCAACATCGTGCGCGTCGCGCTGTCGGCTCCGGCCAAGCAGATCGCCGTCAACGCAGGGCTCGAGCCCGGCGTCGTCGCCGACAAGATCCTCAACTCGCCGCTGGGCACCGGCCTCAACGCCGCCACCGGCACCTACGAGGATCTCCTCGCCGCAGGCATCAACGACCCGGTCAAGGTCACCCGCTCGGCCCTGCAGAACGCAGCGTCGATCGCGGCTCTGTTCCTCACCACCGAGGCCGTCGTCGCCGACAAGCCCGAGAAGAACCCGGCCCCGGCCATGCCCGGCGCCGACGAGATGGGCGGAATGGGATTCTGATCCCGTCTACGACGGGGATGGGATTCTGATCTCGTCTTCGACGAGGATGGGATTCTGATCCCCACCGCTGCATAGCGAACACACCGAAGGCCGGTCACCCGAAAGGGTGGCCGGCCTTCGGCGTTCCCGTCGACCGGGCGCTGTATCCCGTCGAGTGGGCGCTGTATCCGGTCGAGTGGGCGCCGCATGACTGAATTCGAGACGCCGCGGAATGATTCTGAGACTTATCGCGCGCCGGGCTGATTCACGCGGCTACCGTGAAGTAAGCGACCCACGATTATTCGTGGGATGCTCGGATCGATATTTCGCACGTCGCGGTGAAGTGTCTCGTCGGTGTTGTCAACAACGAACGGAAGTGGATTCCTGTGTGTACACGGGTGATGTGGCCAGAGGCCAACGGTTCTGTGATCGTCGGCCGCAACATGGATTTCCACCAGGATCTCCACACCAATCTCTGGAAGCTCCCACGCGGCGTCGACCGTAATGATCGCGTCGAGGGAAAGCTGAAGTGGACGTCGAAGTACGGCAGTGTGATCGCCGGCGTCTACGACATCCTCTCGACCGACGGGGTCAACGAGAAAGGTCTGGCGGGCCACATCCTGTGGCTGGCCGAATCCGAGTACGGTGACCCCGACCCCGACCGCCCTCAGCTCGCGATGTCGGTGTGGCTGCAGTACTTCCTCGACAACTTCGCGTCGGTGGCAGAAGCCGTCCGGTGGGTAGAAGAAAACAACCCGCAGGTTATCCCCATGACGGACCCGACCGGCGGCAGCAAACCTGCGATCCACCTCGCGATCGATGACGCGACGGGCGATTCGGCGATCTTCGAGTACATCGACGGGAAGCTGGACGTGTATCACAGCGAGGACTACTGGGTGATGACGAATTCGCCCAGCTACGACCAACAACTCGAACTCGTGAAGAAGTATGAGGGTCTCGGCGGCGACCAACCCCTACCGGGTACATGCGCCGCTCCCGACCGTTTCGCGCGCGCCACCTTCTACGTGCACAACCAGCCAGAGCCGAAGTCGCGCGTGCAGGCCACCGCCGCCATGGCGAGCATTATCCGGAATGCTGCGCAGCCGTACCGGATTCCCGAACCCGGCAAGCCAGATGCGTCGACGACGCTGTGGCAGGTCGTCATCGACCTGACCAACCCGCGCTACATCTTCGAGTCCGTGACATGCCCGAACGTCGTGTGGGTCGATTTGAAGGACCTCGACTTCACCGAGGGTTCCGGCGACGCCAAGCTGGATCTGGTCAAAGGTCTCGCGGTCGAGAATGGGCTTTCGGGCAATGTGGCCCACAAGTTCGAAAAGCACAAGTTCCATATCGTTTCCATCGAGCAGGCAAAACTGATCGGCGAAGTAGCCGCCAAGGCAAAAGAAGGCTTGGACTCAACGAAGCCGATCGAGGATCGCATCAAGACGGTCCAGGAAAAGGTGGACGCAAAGCTCGCGGAATTCGTCGACGCGACGTGAGGCGGTGTGACCTGACAGGGTCACACGTTCCGTGCACATTCAGCGGTACCGGCGGCGCCGCGGAATGTGGCACCGACGCCTCGGCGTTGCACAGAACATGAGTACTTTACCCATCGACGTCTGGTCGGATATCGCTTGCCCGTGGTGCTACATCGGCAAGCGGAACCTCGACGCCGCGCTCGCGCTCCTCGACGACTCCGACGACGTCGACCCCAACGTCGTTTCTGTCGACTTCCACAGCTACCTACTCGCTCCCGACACACCGCCGGAGACAGACGCTCCCGAGATCGATTTCCTGGTGCAGAGCAAGGGAATGCCTGCCGATCAGGTCAGGCAGATGTTTGCCCACGTCACCCAGGTCGCTGCCGATGCCGGCCTGCACTACGACTTCGACATCGCGCGCCACGCCAACACCCGCAAGGCCCACGAACTGCTGCACTACGCCAAAAGTGTTGGCCGGCAGGCTGATATGGCCGAGCGTCTGTTCGCCGCACACTTCACCGAAGGAAAGCACATCGGCGGCATCGACGAACTCGCCGACCTTGCGGCCGAGATCGGTCTCGACCGAGACGACGTCGAAAAGGCTTTGCGCGCAGGGACGTACGCGGACGCCGTCGACGCCGACCTCGACCAGGCGAGTGCCTACGGAATCAGCGGTGTGCCGTTCTTCGTGATCGACGGTCGCTACGGCGTCTCGGGTGCTCAACCGCCCGAGGTGCTCGCGCAGGCCATCGGCCAGGTCCTCGCCGAGCGCGCTGAAACCTAGAACTCGTTACATTGATTCACCAATGTAATCCGATCGAATCACTTTGCTGAAGTTTCGTATCTTCGGGTGACACGAGTCGGCGCACGGACTCAATACGGTGGGTGCACAACAACTCTCACCGAAGGGGTTCCATGTCTCTCAACAGGTTTCGACGTTTCGCATTGGTGATCGGGGTTGCCTCGGCGCTGGGTGCGCTGGGCGTACCAGGGGCGGCCGTCGCCGATACCTCGACCGGAAGCAGCGTCGACACGGGGTCGGCCGAGGACCTGCTGAAGGCCGTGCCGCCGGAGGTCATCGAGCAACTCGGGCTCGGGAGCACCGGTGGCGGTTCGCCCAAGGTTCAGCAGTGCAATCAGTCGACGAAGTCGGGTGGGCAGGGCGTGACCGAGACCAAGCACATCATCGGGCGTACCGGTCCGACATCGTTCACCCTCAACTACGACACTCGAATTCAGCCGGACAAGATCGACGTGTTCTACCAGGGCCGGCTCATCCGCAGCACCGGATATGTCGGCGACCGCACCAACAAGGGCAAGGGCAGCATCGTGGTCAACGTGCCGCCGGGTGTCGCCAACTACGTGACGGTCAAGGTCACCGGGCCGGAGAGCGGCACCGTCTGGGATTACACAGTCAATTGCCCGCGCTGAACCAACTCAGCGCTGCGGTCGAAGTGAGTTCTTGGCGGTCAACTGGCCGTCGGGTTGATCGACGAACTGTCCGTCGCAGTGTCCGGCTGCTGCACGCGAAACGGCTTGGAACACTGCGGGATTGACGGCATCGGCCGTGTGCTCGGTGTAGCCGGTCGGTGCGACGAATGCGGGCAACGGCGTGATACGGCACTGGCCGCCGTCGAGGTCGCCGGTCACCCATTCGTAAGCGCTGCGAATGCGGTAGTACCTGGTGGGTCCGGGGGTGTCGTCTCCTGCATTGAGGTCACGCAGGAACGCACTGCCCGGGCACAATTGTCCGTCGGCGCCGGGTTGGTTGCATCCGCCCGGCGAGCCGTATTCCGGTGTGCCGACGGCGATTACGTTGGCCACCTTCGACGCGCCGCCGAGGTTCTTCACGTAGTAGCGCGTCGTCACGCCGCCGACGCTGTGTCCGACGAGCGACACAGGCGTCGACGGTCTGGCCTTCTTCTCTGCGTCGACGGCCCTGCTGATGGCGCGCGAGTCGGAGAGGAGTTGCGTGCCCATGAGGTCGAGGACGCGCACCCGGTAGCCGTCACGGCGCAGCGCGTCGGCCATCAGCGTGTACGGAGCGGCTCCGAACGATTGGCCGGGCACGATGAGGAGTGTTCCGCGCGGCGCAGCGGCATCTGCGGTCGTCGTCGGCGCTGCCAACGCAACCCCGGCGGCAGCGGCGGTGAGGGCGACGATCGCGGCAAGGCGGCGAAGAATTCTCATGCGGGCATTCTAAGCCATGCTTAGCCTTGCCTTACTAACCTGTGCGGTGAACCCGCTCGCAGGGCCGTCGTCGGCGACGGTCGGTAGCGTTGGTCTCCGAAGCCGATTTCGGACCAGCGAGGGGAATTCCCATGTCGCACCACAACTCTGGGCCGCGGGCCCATCAACTTCCCGAAGCCGACATTACCGACATGTACGCGTTCACGGTCCCGGGGGCGCAAGGTCGGCTGGGCCTGGTGCTCAACCTTGTGCCGTGGACGCCCCCGAACGGACGCTTCTCGGATGCTCTGATCTATCGGTTCCGCATCCGCCCGATCACTGCCGACGCGTCCGAGCCCGCGTTCTTCTCGGTGGCCGACGCTGAGGCAGAGGTCACCATCGACTGCACGTTCACCACCCCGGACGTCGCCCAGACCGGCACCTGCACGGTGTCCGTCGGTGGCAACCCCACGGGTACGTCGGTCACGTTCGCGGTCGACGACGAGGCGGGCGGTGCGACCGACGGGCTGCGCGCCTTCGGAGGCCCCCGGTGGGATCCGTTCTTCAGCGACGCAACCGCGCTGGTCAACACCATCTCGACCGGGAAGCTCTCGTTCACCGACCACGGCAGCATCCTCGGTGACGGCAAGAACGTGATGAGCATCGTCGTCGAAGTAGACCTCGGGCCGCTCGTCGGCGACGGCAGCATTGTCGCCGTCGTCGGGGAGAGCGTCATCGGCGGCAAGATCCCGGTCCGGTGGGAGCGATTCGGTCGACCCGAGTTCGAGAACGCGATCCTCGGCATGAAGAACTACGACCCCGTCAATCGCGATCTGGAGATCCGCGACCTGTTCAACGCCGAGGACGCGTTCGCGCTCGGCCCCGACTACCTCGGCGCCTACCACGCGCGACTGAACGCCAACCTCGCCTACTGGGACGGTCTCGACGGCAACGTCGACTGGCCGGTCGACGCCGACGGCAACCACCCGCTCGCCGAGATGCTGCTCGCCGACTTCATGATCGTCGACGCGTGGAAGCCCTTCGGCGACAACACTTTTCTCGAGATCGAACGCGCCGTCCGCGACGGCCGACCGCACGAGACGATGGGCGGACGCTCGCTCAACGACGACTGCATGGACACCCTGTACACCTACCTCGTCAACGCTGCGAAGGGGCCGCGCATCAGCGATCACGTCGACGCCCCGACCCGCCTCGCAAGTGACACGTTCCCGTACCTCGCCCCCGCCAATCCGAATCCGCCGGAGGCGCCCGGGTCTCACTGAATCGCGACAGGTCATCTGGAAGACTCGGTGCCATGCCCTTGAAGCCCGGTGCGCCGAGTCCCGTCTCCAGTCTGCCCAACCTGCGCGACCTCGGCGGCTACCGCGGGCACGGTGGCAGGGTCGTCGTATCCGACCGGCTGTACCGCTCGACGGATTTCCGTTCGATGGCTACGGCCGATCTGCCTACTTTCGAGAGTCTCGGTGTCCGCACGATCTACGACCTGCGTTCGGAGGCCGAGCGGACCGCACTTCCCGATCCGGCGCTTCCCGACGTCGCCGACATCCACCTCGACGTCCTTGCCGATTCGACAACCGCGGTGCCGGCAAATCTGCAGCAGTTCTTCTCCGACCCGGAGACCGTGAAAATGGCCTCGCGCGAACTCGCGGGCGGTAAGGCCGCCGACGCCATCGCTGCCACCTACCGCGGAATGGTCTCGCTACCGAGCGCTGTGCGCTCCTATCGCGGCTACTACCAGGGGCTCCTCGGCGAATACGACGGGCCGTCGCTCTTCCACTGCACCACCGGCAAGGATCGCACCGGCTGGGCCGCGGCGTCGCTGCTGGCGCTTCTCGGCGTCGACAAGGACGACATCTATCACGACTACTTGCTGACCAACGAGCGTCTGATCCCGGCGTTGAAGCCGATCTTCGACGACTTCGCGGCTGCGGGCGGCGACCCGGACGTCCTGCTCCCGGTCCTCGGCGTCGACCCGTCCTACCTCGACGGCGCGTTCGACGAGGTACGGCAGAAGTACTCCGACATCGAGGGTTACTTCGTCGCCGGACTCGGGTTCGACGACGCCGCGCTCACCACGCTGCGCGACACCTATCTCGTCTCGGCCTAGCGAAACACGATGCAGGTGGTGCTGCCGTGCGCGACCAGCCTGCCGTCGGCCGAGAACACCTTGCCCTCGGCGGTGGCGGTGCGCCCGCCGACGTGGATGATCTCGCCGACACCGGTGAGTTCGCCGTCGTCGGTCTGCACAGCTCGGATGTAGTTGACCTTCAGTTCCAGCGTCGTATAGCCCGCGCCCGCGGGGAGTGTGGTGTGGATCGCGCAACCCATCACGGAGTCGAGCAGCGTCGCGCAGATGCCGCCGTGGACGGTGCCGAGCGGATTGGCGAAGTCGGGCTGCGGGGTGACGGCGAAGCTGACCGAACCCTCGTCGACTCGGACGGGGCGCATGCCGAGCAGGCGTCCGATGCTCGGGCGTCCGTCGTCGGGATTGTCGGCCCAGGCGCGAAGCAACTCCAGTCCGGACATGGTTGCGAGCTCGCTTGGTGCTGCTGTATCAGCGGTGGATGGCTCCATGACTATGTATCCTTGCATAGAAGCGATCAACTATGAAGACCTGCATAGTCGAGTTCTGGGAAAGGCGGCGTGACGGTGGCTCACGATGACGGGGAACTCGGCCCGCGAGACCGGATGATCGTGTACGCCGCGGATCTGATCGGACGAGACGGCGTACCGGGAACGTCGATCGGCGACGTTCTCGCGGCCAGCAAGGCGCCACGCGGTTCGATCTATCACCACTTCCCGGGCGGGAAGTCGGAGTTGATGAACGAGGCCGTGCGGTATGCGGGGGAGTTCATCTCGTCGCGAATCGCCGACACCCACGCGGGTTCGGCCGCCGACGCCGTGGTCTCTATCGGAGACGTCTGGCGCAAGATGCTGGTCAGCACCGATTTCCAGCGCGGCTGCCCGGTACTCGCGGGGGGACTCGCGCGGCGGGCCGAGCCGACGACGGCCGACGAGTCAGACGAGATCTTTCGACGCTGGCGCCACCAGATCGCGGCACGTCTCGTCTACGAGGGAGTCGACGACGCGCGCGCAGACTCACTGGCGAATCTGATCATCGCGGGTATCGAGGGGGCCGTCGGACTGTCGATGACCCAGCGCAGCGTCGAACCTCTTGATCTGGTGATCGACGAACTCTCCCGACTGTGCGAATCCGCAGTGGTCGTGGGCTGAAACAGCCCACCGCGTCGACCGTCGCAGGCAATACTGCCCACCTCGGGCCGGAGGTCTCTACACGGTGTTGTGCGCCACATAGTAGGTTCTCCCACAGGCCCGGGCGGATTGTTGCCTCGGGCAAGCTTGGGGGGAGGGAATCGTGACGCCGGTGTATCGGGAGGCGCTGGGTTCCGACTTCGACAAACTGCACCCCAACGTCGCATGGCGGTATTCGATCGACTCGACGTCGGGTGTGGCCCAACTCGGCAGCGGAATCTACGAATCGGTGTACGTGTCGTCGGCGCTGCCGCCACCGCTCGTCTGGTTCTACGCCAAGCGCAACGCGTTCCCGGCGCGGTCGAGCCGAATGGTGCCATTCACCCAGAACCAGTACTGCTACGTCGACGAACTCGGCCGCGAATCGTTGGCCGTGCTGCGCACCTTCTCCTACACCAACGGCGACCGCGCGCTGAACTCGCTTCTGGTCGACGGCAGGTCCGGACTCGTCGACTACTTCGGCGACGGCCCCGACCTGCTGTGGCCCATCGAGCCGTCGGTGACGCGGGCCGGCGAACTGCTTCTCGAGAGCGGGCCGATGCGCTGGCTCGGTCGCGGACCCAAGGTCGGGATGAAGGGCATGTTCGCCACCCAGATGAAGTACATCGAGGGATGGGACGACGAGCATGAGCGCTTCCGCTGCGACGCCACGGTCCGGAATCCGGTCGTCGGCGAGGTCATCCACTTCCGCGGGTGGTTCACCGCCGTCGACGTCGCCTGCGGTCTACGTGATATCCCGGACGAGGCGTGGCCGCTTCGCCTCGTCGACCGCGAGCATTGACGTCATCCTGATCACACGCACAAGGTAGGTTGCTCAGCATGGCCGTCTCAGCAAAGACCGAATTCGATATCGCCGCACCGTTATCGGTGGTGATGGAAGTCCTGATGGACATCGAGTCACTCCCGGAATGGTCCGGCCCCCACAAAGCAGCGCAGATCGTCAGCACCCACGATGACGGCACGCCGGACGAGGTCTCGATGACCGTCAATGCGGCAGGCATCAACGACGATCAGTCGGTGAATTACTCGTGGACCGACACCACCTGCGAGTGGACGCTGATCAAGTCGACGACGCTCTCGGAGCAGCAGGGCAAGTACACGTTGACCGATAACGGTGACAGCACCCACGTCGAATTCGAGTTGCTGGTCGACCTCAAGATCAAACTGCCAGGACTCATCGTGAAGCGGGGGCAGAAGGTCGCCGTCGACACCGCGCGCAAAGGCTTGACCGCCGAGGCGGAGCGTCGCGCAAAGGCTTGAGCCACATAGCTTTTCGTACTTCCTGGCAACGACGCCGGAGTCCCGAGATGGGGGACCCGGCGTCGTTTCCTATCCGTTACCTGAGAACGTGGGTTGCGCGGTATTCCTGATGGCGGTTGCGGGGTACGCTGATCGGGCTGCCCGCGTCTGCGTGACGCCCGATCATCTTCTGGAGGCCAAATAAATTGCGTATCAACACTTTTGCCGTCCGTGTCTTCGCCGTCGTCTGCGGAGGTGCGGGATTAGTTGCCGGGTTCGCGCTCGGTGGCGGTGATGCGCACGCGGGCACAGAATGCAATGCCGCCAACGGCTCTTCGGTACAGCACATCTCGGGCACGAGCGGTTGCGGTGCGCGCGCGGGAGCAGGCAGCTCGGCAAGCGCGACCGACGCGTCGTCGAGCGGCACCGCGGTGGCAGTCGCCGACGGTGGAGGGCATGCCCGCGCACACAATCTGCAGCCGGGATCGACGGCGCTCGCGGGAGCCAACTCGGGCGGTAACGCCTACTCGGTCACCACCGGCCCGGGCGCGATGTCGATCGCTCAGGCGCGTCGCGGGAGCAACTCGGTCGCCGTCGGCGGATGGGGCGGCCAGGCGGTCGCGACGGAGCGGGGCGTCTCGTGCTCCGGCGGGTTCGCGGCGGCAGCCGACTCGGGCAGCGGCAAGGCATGCCTGCGCTCGGGATCGATCAGCCTGCGCAACTGAACGTCTACTTCGACTGAACCCGCGCTACTGAAGTCTTGAGTAC
Organism: Gordonia sp. 852002-50816_SCH5313054-c; assembly: GCF_001665925.1. NCBI lineage: Bacteria > Bacillati > Actinomycetota > Actinomycetes > Mycobacteriales > Gordoniaceae > Gordonia > Gordonia sp. 852002-50816_SCH5313054-c. The sequence continues at coordinate 79,163 of NZ_LZTE01000068.1, read as the reverse complement.
CGGGCCGACTGCCGGCGCTCCCAACGGGGGGCGTCGGCAGTCGGCCTTTCGGGACCAACGCCACGTTCTCGCCGAAGCCGAGTTCACCTCATTGCCACGCGGTGTTTGCCGGATACGAATATCTTTGGGTGGTGACCGAGTTACACGATCTCGAAGCCGTCGGCCCCGATTTCAGCAAGTTGAACGGACGTGAGGCCCTCCAGCAGCTCGTCGATCTGAAGGACACCACGCAGTTCACGGTGAACGACGATGACGACGACGACCCGATCCTCCTCACGCTTCCCGAGCGCAATGTGGTGGACACCTGGCGTGAGGACTACCCGTACGACGAGCGCATGAGCCGTCGGGAGTACGAGATCACCAAGCGTCGACTGCAGATCGAACTGTTGAAGATGCAGAAGTGGTCCAAGCAGACCGGCCAACGTCACCTGTGGCTCTTCGAAGGACGCGACGCCGCAGGCAAGGGCGGCACCATCAAACGTTTCAACGAGCACCTCAACCCGCGCGGCGCGCACACCGTCGCGTTGGAGAAGCCGAGCGAGCGCGAATCCACGCAGTGGTATTTCCAGCGTTACGTGCAGCATCTGCCCGCAGGCGGCGAGATCATCTTCTTCGACCGGTCCTGGTACAACAGAGCGGGCGTCGAGCGGGTCATGGGATTCTGCACCGACGAGCAGTACGACGAGTTCATGCGACAGGCCCCCGGATTCGAGAAGATGCTCGTCGACGACGGCATCAGCTTGATCAAGTTCTGGTTCTCGGTCACGCCGCTCGAGCAGCGCACCCGGTTCGCGATCCGACAGATCGACCCCGTCCGGCAGTGGAAGCTCTCGCCTATGGACCTGGCCTCCCTGGACAAGTGGGACGCGTACACCGCGGCCAAGGAGACGATGTTCGAGCGCACCGACACCGACCACGCGCCGTGGACCGTCGTGAAGAGCAACGATAAAAAGCGTGCCCGCATCAACGCGATGCGCTACGTGCTGTCGCTGTTCGACTACGAGGGCAAGGACGAAGAATTCGTGGGCCAGCCCGATCCGCTGATCGTCGGGCGTGCCCGCGACCTGGTCGGGGAGTGACCGCCGCCGAACGCACATCGAGAGGTCAGCATCGACCGGTAGCGTCATAGCCGTGCGAACCTTCCTCAGTGGTCTGGCGACGATCGTCGCGGTCGTAGCCATCGTTCTTGCAGTGCCCGCTGTGTGGATCAGCGAACGAATCGTCAGCGACGACGGCTTCAGCTCACTGATCGAGCCGGTCGGTCACGACCAGGCGGTCAAGGACTACCTCGCAGGCCAGATCACCGACGAGATCGCTTCGCGCACGTCGATTTCGGGAGCCGAGTCCGTCGTGCGGCCGCTCGCAAACGCCTACACCAACAGCTCGCAGTTCCCGGCCGACTTCGCCGACGTCGCGAAGCAGCAGCACCAATGGCTGTTCGACGAGGCGTCGGACCCGAATGCGCCGATGCAACTCGACATCACACCGATGGTCAACCGCGTGCTCGCGAGCGCGCGCGTCGGTGTCACGGTCTCCGGCTCCATCACGATCCCGGTCTCCAGCGGCAACACCGGGCTACACGCGGGCGCATATCACCGGGCGGGCGAGCAGATCACCACGATCGGCAAGGTGTCGGTGATCGTGGGGATCATCGCTGCGGTCATCGCGCTGCTCGTGGCGAGGCGACGTGGAACCGTGATCGCGTGGCTGGGCATCGCGGCGGTCATCGCGGGCGTGGTGTGCTGGGCGGGCGCGAACCTCTACGGGACATATGTGAAAAACGACCTCTCGTCGTCGGAGAACAGCGCCAAACCAGTCGCCGACGTCGTGATCGACACCATCTCGCAAGAACTGCAATGGACAGGCGTGATCTCGATGCTGGTGGGTGCCGGCATCTTCGTGTTCGGCGTCGTGGTGCGTCTGGTCTTCGGCGGAAGGCGTTGACCTTCTCCAATGCGGGTGCCGGCTTCTCCACCCCGCAGCGCGCTCCCGACGTCATCGACGACGTCGTGCTCGCCGACGGCACTCGCACGCCGCTGCGGATCTTCGTCGCAGACTCGGTCGCCCCGACGCCGCTGATCGTTCTCTTTCCCGGACTGGGAACTCCGGCAAGCTACTTCGACCTGTTCGCCACCCGCTGCGCCGCCGCCGGGGTGTCGGTGGCGTGCGCAGACCTGCGCGGGCAGGGGGCAAGCAGGCCGCGCCCGTCACGCGCCAGCGCGTTCGGCCAGCAGGAGATGGTTGTCGACGACGTGCCGTCGGCAATCGCCGTCGCCCGACGACAGGTCCCCGAAGGCCCGCTATTCGTCGCCGGTCACTCGATGGGCGGACACATTGCGTCGCTGTATGCGGCGCGACAGGCGCACCTCGGTGCCTACGACAGTCATCGACTGAGCGGCCTCATTCTCATCGCCTCCGGTGTGCCGTTCCACAGGCTCTACCGCGGCGGCTCGGGTCTGCGGGCCTCGTTGGGGCCGCTCGCGATGTACCGCATTTCGCATGCTGTCGGCTTTTGGCCGGGAACGGTTGTCGAGGGCTACGGCAGGCAGTCCCGCGTGCTCATCCGCGATTGGACGTATCTGAACAGGCACGGCCGATTCAGTCCCCGCGGCGCCGACATCGACTACGAGGCCGCTTTCGGCGAGATCGACATCCCGGTGCTCGCGGTGACGATCGGCGCCGACACCGACGCACCGCCGCAGGTCATGGGCGCCATGACCGCGAAGTTCACCCGCGGCGCCGTCGACCATCGGCACATCGCAGCACCACTCGGGCACAACCGTTGGGCGCGCGATCCGGCCGCGCCTCGCCTGGTCAGCGAGTGGCTGCACGAGCTGTGAGGTTCCTCCGAGGATGACCTCGGTCAGCGTCGATCGCGGGCGCAGCAGCCGTCGGTGCGTCACACTTGAGCACGATGACGCAGGCAACCGGTGACACGACGACGAGCCGGCGACCACGACGTGTGGCCGCCCACCTCGTGTCCTGCCTTCGCAGCGCACCACTGACGTTCCTGTGGCTCGCGGTCTTGTTGGCGACGACCATCGCGCAGCACCTGATGAGCCCGGCCGACCTCGATCGCGTGCTCGGCGCACGCTCGACCAACCTCGAACACCTCACGCACGATCCGATCCACGTCCTATGGACCAGCCTGTTCTGGATCGACGGCGCGTTCTGGCTGCCCTGGGCGGTGGCCTTCTGCATCTTCCATGTGCCGGCCGAGCGGTGGCTTGGCTCGTGGCGCTGGCTCCTCGTCGGAGCATCGGCGCACATCATCGCGACGTTCGTCAGTCAGGGTGTGCTAGGGCTCGCCATCCACGAGGGCGTCCGCAGCGCCGACATGATCCACGTGCAGGATGTCGGCGTCAGCTACTTCTTCGCCGGGGTCGTCGGTGTACTCACCTATCGGATCGCGCGACCCTGGCGATGGATCTACCTCGCGGGAGTGTTCATCTACTACGCCGTTCCGGTGATCACCGACCTCAGTTTCACCAACATCGGCCATCTGAGCGCCGCGCTGATCGGGCTGGCGTGGTATCCGATCACGCGCGGTCGCGGCGAGGCGTGGGACCCCGTCGCCTCGGCCCGTCGGTGGCGTGAGCGTTGGCGTCTACGGCATTCAGACTCAGTCGAACCGGCTGCACCGCAGTAGCTTACGGCGGCAGCGCAGGGGCGTGTCGCCGATCAGTCGCGAGCCGGGAAGGCAACCATGCCCTCCTGGACGACGGTCGCCAGCAGCACGCCGTTCGAATCGAAGATGCGGCCGGTCGCCAGTGCCCGTCCGTTCCCGCTGATCGGTACGTCCTGAACGAGCGCGATCCACTCGTCGGCACGGCCGTCGTTGTGCCACCACATGGCGTGATCGAGACTCGCGGTCACCACGCCGTCGTCGGCCCAGGCAAAGCCGTGGTAGCGCAGTGCGGGTTCGAGGAGGGTGTAGTCGCACAGGTAGGCAAGTGCCTGCCGGTGGACGGCGGTATCGTCCGGCAGTGGTTGAAAAGCTTTGAGCCACACCACCTGTTGGTGTACGCGCGGTCCGGACACGGACGTGTAGACCGCTCCGGGGTGGTGCCGGATGTCGAAATGCCGTTCGTGTGACCAATACTGCGCGTCACGTACCCGGCTTCCGGCCAGTAGTTCGGCAGAGGTGGGCAACGACTCCGGATTCGGTAGGTCCGGCGCCGACAGCTGATGTGATACCGACTCCGAACCGATGTGAAACGACGCCAAGCCGGTGAAGATCTGCTTGCCCTTCTGCGTGCCGGTCACCGCGCGGGCGGAGAAGCCGCGCCCGTCCCGCGTAGCGTCGACGGTCCACGTGGTGGATTCGTTGACGTCGCCCGGCCGGAGGAAATAGCCGTGGAAGGAATGGATAGACCTGTCCTCACCGACGGTCCGTGTCACCGCGGTGACGGCCTGTGCCACCACCTCGCCACCGTACGCACGGCCGGAGGGGATCACCTGGTGTCGCGCCGAAAAGGCGTACTCGCCGGTGTCGGCCCGTTCACCGCCGGTGAGATCGAATGCGTCGAGAAGGCTGAACGTCGAGGTGCTCATGCGCGCGAATACCCTTCTAAGAGAGCATCATCGACGTCGTCGAGGTTGATCACGATGTTGTCGGGCGTGCGTGCGGTCAGCCAGACCAATTCGTCTGTGGTGCTCATGTTTGCCTCGACGTGAGGCATGAACGGGGGCACGAAGACGAAGTCGCCCGCACTCATGTCGATGTAGTCGGAGTAGTTGTCGCCGAAGTAGATTCGAGCGTGTCCGGTCAGCACGTAGCCGCCGGTCTCTGCCTCTCCATGGTGGTGCGGCAGCGAGCGGTAGCCGGGTTCGTTGGAAACCTTGCCGTACCAGATCTTGGTGGCAGGGGTGTGCTGCGGGCTGACCCCGGAGACGCGCACGGCGCCGCCGGATTGTGCTGTCGCCTGGTGCTCTTGGCCGTGCCTGGTGACGACGGGCACGGTGCCGCAGGGGAATTCGGGTGAAGCAGCGAGCTTCTCGGAGGTGGACATGGTAGGTGTGCCTCTCAGTTGGCGGTCGAGTTGAGGACAGTCGAGTTGACGACGATGCGGTTCTCGCACCGTCCCAATCCCTCGATCTCGGTGACCACGACGTCACCGTGGCTCAGCGAGCGTGGCGGCGAGCATGCCGCACCTACGCCTGCGGGTGTGCCGGTCAGAACCACGTCGCCCGGTCGCAGGGTGGTGAAGGTCGAGATGTAGGAGAGGAGGGCCGCCGCATCGAACACGAGATCGGCGACGTCGGACTCCTGCTCGACACCGCCGTTGACCGTGCAGCGGATGTCATGGCCGTCGGCGGGGTCGAAGGCGTCGGCTCCAACCAGTACCGGACCGAGGGGAGTGGTGGCATCAAATGCTTTGCCCGGCAGCCACTGTCCGGTGTGGCGCTGCCACGGTCGGACCGAAATGTCGTTGGCGACCGTGTATCCGGCGATTGCCGTACGCGCGGTCGTGGCGTCGGCGTTGCGGATCGTCGCACCGACGACCACCGCGAGCTCCGCCTCCCAATCGAGTCCCTCGGCAACCGCGGCGTCGAAGACGACGTCGTCACGTGCGCCGGTCAATGTGTCCGCGAACTTTGCGAACAGCGTCGGATGCTCCGGTGTCGGCCTACCCATTTCGGCGATATGGCCCGCGTAGTTGTGACCGCAGCAGAGGATCTTTCCGGGGCTCGTGACCAGCGGCGCGTAGTCGGCCTCGGCGACAGGAATGGACTGGGCGGCAGGTTCTGATAGAGCCTCGCCGGCCAGCTGTGCGCGCCAATCGGGTTCGGCCAGAAGCGCTCCCACATCTGGAGCAGACAGCAGCGTATAGGTGTCACCGGTGCGTACGGCGCAGCGTGTGCTCTCCGAGACACGCAGGGTCGCCAGGATCGTCGGATGTGGTCCGCGCCCGCCGCTTTCCGCATCGCCGTCCGCGCTCGTTCGGGTCACACCGGTCTCCTCGGGTCCTTGTGGAACAGGCAACACATATAGCGTGCAATTGACGCCAGTGACAACTACGATATACGACGTATCGATGTCGCGCACCAATTGAGGAGAAGTAGGCATGACCGTCTCGTTTGTGAATCCCCCTGAGTTGCTGAAGCCCTCCGGCTTCTCGCATGCCACCCGCCACGGCGGTCTGATCTTTCTTGCGGGCCAAACGGCGTTGACCGCGGAGGGGAGGATTGTCGACGGAGGTATCGTCGAGCAGTTTCGCCAGGCGTTCGGCAACGTGCTCGCTGCGTTGGAAGCCGCCGGTGGTGATCCGGCCGGGCTGCTCTCGGTGACCATCTACCTCACCGACATCCCCGACTATCAGGCCCACGGGAAAGAGATTGGACGCATCTGGCGTGAGATGACCGGAGTGAGCGACTATCCCGCGATGGCGGGCATCGGCGTCACCTCGTTGTGGCAGCAGGAAGCGATGATCGAGATCCAGGGGATCGCTGCTGCTGCAAGCTGATTCGGTGCGCCGTTGAGCTAGGAGATGTGCACGATCGACTGCACGTGTTCACGTGCTCTTGGCTGCAGTGATGCGTCGATCTCGCTGAAGAGTTGGGCGGCGTCGACTCCCGGCCATCCTTCGGGAAGCACTTGCAGTGGCAGACCGGGGTCGAGGTAGGGCAGTCGACGCCAGGTGGTCAGCATCGGGACGTATTCGACAAAAGCGCGACGGGTGCCGATCTCGCCCGAGATGTCTTGCGCCAGTGGGGCATAGTGATCGAGAAAGGCGGTGTACTGGTTCGCCAACTCCTCGAGGTTCCACCAGGACGCGACCTTTGCCGCGGCGTCGTCGGTGAGTACGCAGTGATCGAATAGACTTACGTAGGGCTCCATCTCGTTGCGCTGCAACATTTTCCGAACCTCATCGAGGATGACGGCCGGGGCGATCCACACCCCGGGCGCAGCTATCCCGAATCCGAGTCGGGTCAGCGCTGTGCGCAGTGCGTGCCGTTTGTCTCGCTCGGACTCGGGTATCGAGAAAACCGCGATCACCCACCCGTCGTCGAGAGTCGCGCGCCGACGACCGAAAATGCGGTCGTCGCCGTCGTTGATGGTGTCGAGAACTGGCTGCGACAGTGAGTATCCAGCCTGACCATCATGGCGGACGCTGGTCAGAATGTTCTTGCGCTTGAGTCGTGAGATCGACGAACGGACCGACGGTCCGTCGACGCCAAGATCTTCCATCAGCCGGACGACGGAAGCCACCGAGAGCCAATTGTTCTCGGGTCGGGCATACATCGCGAACAGAGTCACGATCAGGTGGCGCGGCGCCGGAGCTGTGAGGTCGGCTCCGTGTGGTGTGGCGACGGTCGTCATATTGACACCATACGACACGCCGGCGGCATGCGGCGCGTCTGTCGATGCGCCGCATTGCCACCGGAGTCAGTGATTGGCGAACGCCTCTTTCAGCCACCACGCGCCACCGTCGGAGGCGATCTTGGCGTCGATGACCAACGGCCCCGTCTGGGTGCCTGACTCGACCGCGGTGATCCACGCGCGGACCGGGTCCAGGTCTGCAATCGAACGTACGGTGACTCCTGTCGCGCCGTATCCTCGCGCGATCGCCGCGATGTCGACGTCGGGAAATGTCACCGTGGACATGTCGGCATCTCCGAAGTGATGGACCTCGGCGCCATACGCGGAATCGTTGTACACGATCACGACGAGCGGAATGTTCAGGCGCACAGCTGTTTCCAGCTCGGCGATGGCCATCAGGAAACCGCCGTCGCCGGTGCCGAGAACGGGGAGCCGATCGGGTTGCGCGGTAGCGGCGCCGATCGCCGTGTACAGCCCCAGTCCGATGGACTGGAAGGCCTGGGTGAAACAGAAACCGAACTCGTCGGGCACCCCCAGATGTGTGGACGGGTACCCCATGAAGTTTCCGGAGTCGATCGAGACGATGCGCTCGGCGGGCAGGATGTCGTCGAGCGCGATGCTCAGCAGTCGGGGATCAACCCGTTCAGGAGTGGAGATGTCGTCGACGGGCACATCCCGCCAGCGCGACGATGCGGCGATGCGCGCCGCGATATCCGGTGTGCGGTAGCCGACAGATGCTGGCGCGCCGGTGATTTCGAGTTCGGTGAGAGCGTCGGCCGCGGTGAGTGCGCAGTCTCCGACCAGGCCGAGTCGGACCGGCCGGTGCGCACCGATGGCGTCGACTTCGACGTCGACCTGCGCGACGACGGTCTCCGGGCCGATCAGCGCACCGTGCCGCATCGTCCAGTTATTGAGTGCGCAACCCCATCCGACGATGAGGTCCGCCTCGGTCAGTAGCTCTGCTGTTGTCGGAGAAGAGAATCCGCCGGAGATGCCCAGTGAGAAGGGATTATCCGTGAACAGGCCGTTGGCCACCGCCGACGTGGCGACGAGTGCACCGGTCTGCTCTGCGAGCGCCGCGATCTGAGCCCCGGCATCTCGCGCGCCGCGTCCGGCGACGAACACGGGACGCTGCGCGGCGTTGATGAGAGATACCAACTCCGCCAGCCCTTCCCGGCTCGGACGTACCCGTTGGGCTGTGATGTCCGCAGTGACCGGGCCGACGACGGTGGCGGGCGTGGCAGCGACGTCGATCGCAACATTGAGGACCACCGTCCGACGCTGTGTGACCGCGGTCCGGACGGCTCGTATCACGTCAGCGACCACGGTTCGCGGGCCGTGCACGCGCATGCTGACGGCTCCTACGCTGGTAACGAGTGCGTCCTGATCGATCCGAAAATTCGAATGCAGATCCGACGCAGGGGCATCCGCGGTGAGCACCAGCATCGGTGTGCGACTCTTCGCGGCCTCGCCGATCCCGGTCATCGCGTTGGTCAGTCCGCACCCCTGGTGCAGCGAGACCACGCCGACGTTGCCGGACATGCGGGTGTAGGCGTCGGCCATGGTCGCCGCACCACCCTCGTGGCGGGCAGCGGTATACCCGACGCCGCCCGCGCGCAGGGCGTTGGTCATGTCGAAATTGCCGCTGCCGACCACACCGAAGACGTGTCCGACGCCGAGGTCGGCGAGGACGCTGCCCACCACCTCGGCGACCGTCGGACCGTAAGTGCGACAGCCAGATTGGGGTTGCTGGCCGGAGTCGTCGGATGGGGTGATGGTGGTCTGGGGTAGTGATGTCACGAGAAGAACCTTGCGATCGGGTTGCGTGAGCGCGGGGCCAGCAACTGTTGGGCGACGAGATGTCCAGACCCGCCGCCGAGCCCAGGGCCTGGATGGGTGGATGCCCCGATATGCCAGAGGTGGTCGATTCCGGTGCGGTGGCGTCCCTGCGAGGTGATCGGTCGCCAGCGAAGATTCTGGTCGAGTTCGGCACTGCCGCAGTAGGGATCACCGTTGACCGCATTGGCATTGTGGCCCGCGAGATCTGTCGGCGAGATGATGTTGCGAGCCACGATGGTCGACGTCAGGTCGGGTGCGAGAGCGGCGATGCGTTCGAGGACGCGGTCGGCGTACGCTTCGGCGACCGCCGATGTCCAGGTGCCGGTGGTCGAGATCTCGCCCGCCGCATCGGCAACCGGTGCAAATGGCAGCTCCTGCAACTGAATCCAGAGGGTGGCAGCCCCGTCCGGGGCGCGCGACGGATCGAGCAGTGACTGCGCTCCGACGACGATCGTCGGTTGGTCCGGCAGCACACCTGCCTGCGCTTGGGCACACGCGATCCCGATCGTCGACGCCCCCTCGGTGACATGAATCAGCGGCACCTCGCGCAACCGTTCGTCTGACCATGCCACCGGCCGATCCAGAGCGAGGTGGATCTGCATGGCCGCTCGCCCGTACCGGTAGCCCCTCGCCTGTTCGAATACCTTTGGCGGCACCATATCTCGGGGCAGTAGCTCGTTGTAGAGCGCCTGCGGCGTGACCCCTGCGACCACAGCATCCCGAGCGAGCCACTCGTCGTCTGCGGTGCGGACTCCCGCCGCGACGCCGTCGCGCATCACGATCTCGGTGACAGGGGTGCTGCGCACCACTGCCACGCCGTGATCGTCGAACAACGCGGTGAAGGCGTCGATGAATTTCTTCGCGCCGCCACGTACCACCGGCAACCCGAATTGGTGCATGGTGCCCGCCATCACGGGAAGCATCACGCCGCCGGTCGCCGAGTCCGGACCCAGGCCGGCGTGCAGCAACCACGGAGACCAGAGTCGGTCGGTTTCCCAACCGTCGAATCGAGAATCCAGATAGCTGCGGCCGCTGGACAATCCGTCGCGTACCAAGGCCTCGGTACCGGCGGCGCGCTGACTGCCGAGGGTGCGCATGGCCAGTCTGGCCATCGACGATGGGTCGAGTTCGGTGCCGAGTGCACCGAAGATGGTGCCTGCTCTGGCTTCGAGATCTCCGAGCATCCCGAGGTAGGCGTCCTTGTCCTCGGGATGCTCGAAAGCAGCCAGCGTGGCGTCGATGTCGCGGTGGGCGACAGCGACGCGGCCGTCGGGCCCTGCGCCTGCGGTCACCGGGCCGTCGGTGTTGTCGTAGACCAGTCCGCGCGCGTGTAGCTCGTCGCCGAGCGCCCCGTAGGCGGCTCCTGATACGAACAGCGGATGCCACGACGAGAAGGTGTCGTGGATGAATCCCGGTGCGGTTCGTTCACCGGACTCGATGAAACCGCCGATCTCCGGGTTGGCCTCGATCAGCGTCACCGAGCGCCCGGCGAGTGCGAGTTCGGCCGTCACGACCAGCCCGTTGATGCCCGAGCCGATCACCACCACATCGCTGATCGAACTCATGCCGACGGCGCTTTCTCGACCAAGGCCAGCACCCGAGCCGGACTTCCGGTGCCGCCGACGATCGGCAGCGGCGCAACGACGATGACCGCACCGGTGGCGGGAAGCCGGCCGAGGTTGCGCAGCGACGTGACGCCGTACTTGTCGTTGCCGAGGAAGTGATAGTGCACGGGGAAGGCGGGTTCGAAACCGCCAGCCATTCCGGCGTCGACACCGACCGTTTCCACGCCGAGTCCGGTGATGGGCCGCTGGGTGGCCAGCCACTCGGCGCATTCGACGGAGACACCCGGTGTGTGCGAACCGGTGTCGTCGACGTTGAGGAACTCGGCTTGCGAGCCGCCGCGTGTCTCCCAGCCGGTGCGCAGCAGCAGCCAGGCGCCCGCGGGCAGGGTCCCGTTCGCAGCCTCCCAATCCTCGACGTCGGCGACGCTGAGTAGGTAGTCGGGGTCGGTGGCCACCTTGTCGGTCAGGTCGATCACCGCGGCGGGTCCGATCAGTCGCTCAACGGGGATCTGCGACACGTCGTGGCCGTCGCGACCGCTGATCCAGTGGATCGGGGCGTCGAGGTGGGTGCCGATGTGCTCACCGGTGTGAATGTTGTTGTGCCGCCAGAAGGGGCCGGGTTCGTTGTAGGCGCTGACCTCCTCCAGACTGAAGTCGATCAGATTCACGAACGGGTCGGGAAGCACCAGGGCGGGCGTCTCGCTGCTCAGCGGAGTTGTGAGGTCGAGTACCGTCACCGAGCCGTCGGTGAGGGTGGCAAGAAATGATGCGAGCGTTGCCGACCCGGTGGTGAGTGACTCGGTCATGGCAGAACCTTTCGTCGGTCAGTGATAAAGGCGCGGTGGTGGATGGACGCCGCGGTCTTTGGATGCGGTGGGGTGGATGGTGGGAGCGAGTCTATGCGGGGGTGGCTGCGGCAGGTTGCCGATCGCTCGTGAGGTAGTTGGTGACGCGAACGGCCGACAACAGTGAGCCGTCGTCTGCGCGCAGCTCCACCTGGTGCACGGTGAGGCGTCTCCCGAGCGAGAGTGCCCGGCAGTCGGCATGGACCTCGCCCGCGTCGGTGCCGCCCACGTGACTGGCGGCGAGCTCGGTGCCCAGCGCGATACGTCCCGGGCCCGCGTGTACCGCCGCCGACAGGGAGGCGATGGTCTCGGCGAGCGCCGCGTACGCGCCGCCGTGTACCCGTCCGCTGACCTGGGTGTTGCCCGCAGCGGGCATCACCGCCCGAGAATGCTCAGCCGAGAGTTCGACGACGCGGATGCCCAGGGTGCGGTCGAGCGCCCCCTGGCGGTAGCCCAGGGCGTCGAGGACGATGTCGCCATCCGCCTGCTCCGTGGTCACGGCGTCTGCTCTCGTCGACGGGCGCTGCGGCCGGACCGATACTGCGTGGGCATGGGACCCGCCCGATAGCCCTGGTCCAGTGCGGCATTCAGCGTCCAATAGGGATCGACCAGGTGCGGTCGGGCGATGGCACATAGGTCCGCTCGACCCGAGAGCACGATGGTGTTGACATCGTCGACAGACGCGACAGCACCGACGGTGATCGTTGGAATGCCCAGCACGTTGCGGATGCGGTCGGAGAACGGCGTCTGATAGAGACGACCGTAGGCGGGCTTGGCGTCGACCGAGGTCTGGCCCGTGGATACGTCGATCAGATCGGCGCCGTGCTCGGCGAAGATCGTCGACATGGTCATCACATCGTCGTCGGTGATGCCACCGTCGACCCAGTCGGTTGCGCTGATACGCACGCTGATCGGGCCGTCGAACACCTCTCGGACGGCGTCGAGTATCAGTGCACCGAAGCGTGCGCGGTTGGCGATGGAACCGCCGTATTCATCGGTGCGCGTGTTGGTCAGCGGAGACAAGAACGCCGAGAGCAGATAGCCATGGGCATAGTGCAATTCGATCATGTCGAAGCCTGCGGATACCGCCAACCGCGCAGACTCCCGGTAGGCGTCGACCATGGCGAGAATATCGTCGACGCTCATCTCCCGAGGTACCTGACTGTCGCTGCGATACGGTTGCGGTGAGGGGGCGATGATCTCCCACGCACCCTCCTCCAGCGGGTCGTCGATGCCCTCCCACATCACCTTGGTCGCACCCTTGGGTCCGGAATGACCAAGCTGCAGAGCGATTTTCGCGTCTGATGACTGGTGTACAAAGTCGACGATCCCTGCCCACGCGTCGCGTTGCGGCTCGTTCCACAGGCCAGGACATCCCGGCGTGATCCGACCATCGGGTGTGGGTGCGGTCATCTCGGTGATGACCAGGCCCGCCCCGCCGACCGCACGTGATCCCAAGTGCACGAGGTGCCAGTTGTTCGGGACGCCGTCGATGGCGCTGTACTGCGCCATCGGGGAGACCACAACCCGGTTGGGCAGGGTCAGTCCACGAATGGTGAACGGATAGAACATCGGTGGCGTCGACGCCGGTACCCCGACGCCTGCGCGATTGTCGGACTGAGCGAACCACTCGTCAAGGCGCCCAACGAACTTCGGATCGCGCATCTTGAGGTTGTCGTAGGTGACGCGTTGGCTGCGGGTGAGTAGCTGGAACACGAATTGCTCGGCCGGGATCGAGCGGTAGCGATCGATGTCCTCGAACCACTCCATCGACGTCTGTGCTGACCGCTGCAACGACGCGGCGACGGGCATACGTTCGCGCTCGTAGGTGTCGAACGCATCGGTGACCTGGTCGGGTTCGGTGACCCCACGCAGGGCGGTGGTCAGCGCGATGGCGTCCTCCATCGCCATCTTGGTGCCGGAGCCGATCGAGAAATGGGCGGTGTGGGCTGCGTCGCCGATCAAGACGGTGTTGCCGTCGTGCCAGGACTCGTTACGCACCACGGTGAAGTTCAACCAGCCGGAGTTGTTGCCCAGCAGCGGATGTCCGTTCAGATAGTCGGCAAATACCTCCTCGCAGAACTTCAGCGACGCCTCGTCGGTCTCGCCGGGACGGCGTGGCTGCTCGGCGTACACGTCGAGTCCCGCGTTACGCCATGTCTGCGGAGAACACTCGACGATGAACGTCGAGGTGTGCTCGTCGAACGGGTAGATGTGGGCCCAGAACAAACCATGTGGGGTGTCACGAAAGACAAAACGGAAGCAGTCGACTGGTGCGGTGGTGGCAAACCACGCGTACTTCGACGGACGTCGATCGAGACTCGGCTCCAGCGACTCGGCGATCGCGGTGCGCGTGGTCGAGTTCACTCCGTCGGAGGCGATTACGACGTCGCTCGTCGAACGCAACTCCTCGAGCGGGGGTGCGGTGGTGGAGAACCGCAGGTCGACCTTCAGCTCGGCCGCGCGCTCGGCGAGCAGCAGCAGCAGTTGCTTGCGGGCCATCGCCGCAAACGAATGTCCCTCGGAGCGTTCGTGATAGCCGCGATAGTCGACGTCGATGGGTGACCAATACCGGTAGTACGTGCGCATCCGGTCGAGCAATACCGCGTCGGCCGCCTCGAGGTTGGCCAGCGTGTCGTCGGAGAACACCACACCGAAGCCGAATGTGCTGTCAGGTGCGTTGCGTTCGTAGACGGTGACCTCATGCGAGGGGTCGTCGAGTTTCAGCAGGATGGCCGAGAGCAGCCCGCCTGGGCCGCCGCCGATGATGGAGTACTTCATTTCGGCTCCGTTCAGCAGCTCAGGTCGGTGAGGGGTTCGAACTCGACGGCGAGATCGGTGAGTGCCACACCGACTGCACTCAGCGCGACCCGCGCGTTGGACGCCACGCAGGGTGCCAGTGAGTCGTCGGAGACGAGGTGTTTGAGCTTCGCGTAGACGTTGAGAAGCGTGTCTTCGGCGAGATCGAGCGGCGTACCGAGCAAATCGAGGGATCTCGATTCGCCGGTGATCGCGGTGACATTGGGGGACATGGATTTTGCCTTTCTCAACAGGCGAGGTGGTAGGCGATGAGTCGGCGACTCAGCGGTTGTCGACGAGACGTTTGGCCTTGAGTTCGAAGCGCGGCAGGCTACCTGTATTGGCGCGTTCGAACTGAAAGCGCAGCCCTTCGTGGGCGTCGGCGAGCTCGCGGCTCAATTGTGTGGCCACGCTGTTCCACTCGTCGTCGGTGACAGCGACGAACGGCTCTGCGGCAAGGGTGATCTCGTCGCGGATGTCGCGGCGTTCGATCCGGATCTGGAACTCGTCGATCTCGGTGTAGCCGCGCACGATGCTCTCCACCGCACGTGGATACACATTGGTGCCGCGCACCAGCTTCATGTCGTCGACTCTGCCGAGGATTCCTCCCTCGTAGATATCCCATGTGCGGCCGGTGCCTGCACGTGTATGGGGCACCTTGACCACCAGATCTGCACTGCGATAACGGATCAGCGGAATCGTGCTGCGGCCGAACGAGGTACACACGCGTTCGCCGCGCTCTCCGTAGCCGACCTCCTCGCCGGTCTCTGGATCGATGACCTGCTCGATGAAGTGGTCCTCGATGATGTGACAGCCACCGGGCTGATCGATGGGCTCGAACATGAAGATCGTCGACACCTCGGTCATACCCGCTGTGTCGAAACACTTGGCTCCCCATTGGCTTTCGATCAATGCCTTGGTCTCGGGAATCGAACCTGCAGGCTCCCCGGACAGGATCACGGTGTGCACCTTGCTGGCGGGCAGGTCGATTCCCAGGGCCTGGGCTTCCTGTGCCAGCCGGAGTGCGTAGGTCGGCGTCGAGGCCACAACAGTGCAGTCGAAGTCGATGATCTGTCTAATGCGCTGGGTGGTAATCTGTGCGCCTCCGGGGATGGTGAGCGCGCCCAGCTTCTCCAGTCCGTTGTGCAGGCCCCAGAAGCCGATGAAGGTGCCGTAACCGAAAGCGACATAACCGATGTCGTGAGGACGTATGCCCGCACCCCACAGGGCGTAGCACCACATTTCGGCTGACCACGCCCAATCCTTGCGGCTGTCGAGCGCGCGGAGCGGGGTCTTGCCGCTGGTCCCGCTGGTGGTGTGCATCCGGATCGCACGAGTGTGATCGGCGACCGGCAATTCTCCGTAGGGCGGACACTGTTCCTGGCTGTGCATCCAGTCCTCACGTGTGAGGAACGGGATTCGATTGATGTCGGCTCTGGTCTTCAGCTGCTCGGGCGCGAAACCCGCTGCGGCAAAACTGCGTTGATAGAAGGGGCTGCGTGCTGCGGCCCATTCGGTCAGGCGGCGCAGCTTGGTCAGTTGCAAGGAGTCGAGCTCGGAGCGGTCGAGCTGCTCAGTCTTCGGATTCCAGAAGGGTTGGTCGTTCACTGTGGCTCATTCCCGTCAGGTGTGCTGATCAGACTGGGGACAGAAGGTGGATGGGTGGACGCCGGCAACGATGACGGATCGGCTTATTCGATATTGCGTCAAATTGACTGCCGTCGCAATACCGATATACGAGCTTTTACCGGCCCGTAACGCATCCCGTCGGTGGTATGAGGCGCCCGAGGCACGTCGTAATCGAATCGGCGATACTCCATGGTCAGGCGTGGTCGGGATGTGTTGCGACGAGTCGGTAGCTGCCTGAGTGGAACACCAGAGGTTCTCCGCCGGGTGCGCTGAACTCCTCGACCTCTCCGAGGAAGATCACATGGTCTCCCGCGTCCACGCGCTGCACGGTTCGGCACTGGAACTGCGCGACAACGCGATCGAGTAGCGGTGTGCCGTCGATGCCCTCGGTGTGTTCCACACCTGCGAACTTGTCTTCTGCGGGTGTCGCGAACTGACGGGACAGGTCGTGCTGGTCTGCGGCGAGGATGTTGACCGCGAACCTGCCGGCCGCACTGAGATCCACCAGACTCGGCGCGTTTCTGGCAGGACAGAAGGAGACAAGGGGTGGGTCGAGCGACACCGACGTGAATGAGTTGGCGGTGAGCCCGATCTTTCGACCGTCCGGCGATCTGGCGGTGATGACGGTGACTCCCGTGGCGTAGTGCCCGAGCGCGCGCCGGAGTTCGCGACGATTGTGCACGGACTTGGCCTCGCGGCGGGCGGTGTCGAGTAGACGCTGCGCTTGTGCGGGGGCGAACCACCAGTCCGAGACGGTGCGGGGGTCGTCGAATCCGCGGACCACGGCATCGGCGACGGTCGGCCACTGTGTCGCTTCGGCGAATACCGTCTCCACATGGTCGGGGATACCGGCGAGCATGCTGTTCGTCCAGGAGACCGACCATTGCCCCCAGCCTCGCCAATACTTCTCGAAAGTTCTTCGCATCCAAGCGGAGTCGAAGGGGCGATCGCCATGCGAGGTGATTGCCTGGTGGTAGACATGCGCCGAGTGCACGGCATTGTTGCTGCCCTGCCCTGTCACCGGATCATTGAGGACCACAACGTCGGCCATGCCGAGAACATGCCGTCCGTTGCACAAGGTGGCCACAGGGTGGCGCACCCGCGGGACCACCGCACCGTGCAGCGTCGCGTTCATGTCGGTGAGTGCGATATCGCCTGCGCGGCGGGCGATGTCGGGAAAATGCCCTGTCAAGGCGGCGCGGATGTACTCGAGACGCTGCCCAGGGGAATCGAGCCCTGGGGCGTCCGGGGCGCCTCGCGGGTCGAGCGGTCCGCCGGGAACCGCTTCGATCAAGATGATCTGGCAGGTTCCGCTGGTGGACAGCGCAGGCATCGTGAGGCACTCGCCGACGCCCGCCACCGACGTCATCGTCAGTTCGGCGCTCGGATCGGAGGACATGCCGGTCACATAGGCCATCGTGGATATGCGCTGTGGCGCATCGTAAATCGTGCGCGATCGGTCGATCTCAAAGACCTCCGACAACGCGCCCTTTCCGCTGGCCACGATCGTCAGATCGTGTGTGGCGGTCAGCTCTTGAAGGTCAACGGTACCGACCTCGCCCAGCCGAATCCTGCCGTCGAGGGCAACGAAGTCATCGATCCAGCGCGCGCACTTGAGTCGCTGATCCACCGATGCGGCGGGGGAATCGAGGTGACCCACGAATGACGTCGTCGAATTCGCTGGATCAATGCAGTTGGCGGAATCGCCTGTGCCCGTGTCATCGCCTGTGCCCCTGTCGATCGCGCCCTCGCTGACAGTGATTGCCATGCGCTCGATGGTGGGGATCTCGCCCGACCAGTGATCGAGGCCGAGGTCTGATTCGACGGCCAGGGCCGAGGAGAACATGCACTGACTCGACAACACCGGACCGGTGCGGATTTCTGCGGCGGTGCGATCGGTGGCCAGCGTGACGTCGTATCCGTCGCGGCGTAGCGCAAGTGCCAGCAGCGCGCCGGACTGCCCTGCGCCGACGATGGCGATACGTCGACTCATGACGCGACCGGAGTGAGGTACTCCGAGGCTGCCAGTGCGGGATCCATGAACCAGTTGAAGAAGTCTCGCGGGTCGTCGAATCCGTTGACGAATCGGCGAGTTATCCGATTGTCGGCCGCCGCTCCACCGAGGAGTGCCAGGACGTGCTCGGGGGGAGGTGCAAGCAGCGCGTTGGTCCAGTCGACCACGTATTTGGCGTAGTCCCAATAACGTTCGAAGGTGTCCTGCATGAAGGTCGCGTCGAATGGCGCGTCGCCGTGCTCGAGGATGCTCGCGAGATACGACGCCGCGCACTTGCTGGCGTTGTTGCTTCCCTGTCCGGTGATCGGATCGTTGAGCACCACGACGTCTGCCATTCCCAACACCGGGGCGCCCGAGGGCAATGTGGCGACCGGGTGCCGGACAGCAGGCGTGAATCGGCCGGCGAGAGTGCCGTTGGGATCGGTCAGCTCGATGCCCGCTGAGCGCTCGGACTCCCACGGAGTGAACGTGTCGACAACCCACTTGGCGCGCGCGAGATGCTCGTCGGGACCGGTGATATCGGACCAACAGTCCATCGGGCCCCCCGGAATCCCCTCCATCACCATGATTTCGCAGGGTCCGCTGGTCGTCAGCGCCGGGAAGACGAAATACTCGCCGACACCGGGGATCAGATTGAACGCGACCGACGAGTACGGGGTGCGCGGCGTCATCCCGGTGACGTACGTCAGGGCAAGGGCGCGCGCGGGTGCGGTGTGGACGGAGCGGATGTCGTCGCGCGAGAACAGCTTCGCGATCTCACCCTTGCCCGCGGCCACAATCACAAGATCGCTTGTAGAGGAGTACTTTTCGAGGTCGTCCAGGTCGGCGGAATCGATGACAAGCGTGCCTCCGCGACGGGTGAACTCGTCCATGAACTTCGGCATCTTGACGCGCTGGTCGACCGACTGGGCGGGCAGGTCGAGTCGTGAAGACCAACTGAAGGCCGGTGTGCCGTCCGGGCCGGGCACAGCGAAGCCGACACCTTCGACCGGTGGACACTCTTTGCTCCAGAAGTCCAACCCCAGTGCTGCTTCGCGAGCCAACGCGGAGCCGAACATGCATTGGCTGGAACTGACTCGTCCGGCCGCGATCTGATCCGGAGTGCGATCGGAGACGATGGTGACGTCGTATCCGTTGTCCAGCAGCCCGATTCCGAGCTGCAGGCCGGACTGTCCGGCGCCGATGATGGTGATTGTCGACATGGTGTCTTCCTTCGTGATGATTGTGGTGCGGATGGTTGTGGTGAGATCGGGTGGTTTCGCCAGATGGGTTGGCGCGAAGACTATTCGGCGAGCAGAGGGATGGCGGGTTCCGAGCGCTCGGGACCGATGGCCGAGTATCCGCCGTCGGCGGCCCAGTCGGCACCGGTGACGACCGATGCGGCGTCGGAGGCGAGAAAGCTTATGACGTCGCCGATTTCAGATGGGTTGCCCACTCTGCGAGTCAGGTGAAAAGGTGCAGCGACCGCGTCTGTCTTCGCGCGGTCGTTTCCGGACATCTCGCGCATGATCTTCGACCAGGTCCAACCGGGACTCACCGAGTTCACGCGAATGCCGTCGGCGGCATAGTCCATCGCCATCGAGCGGGTCAGTTGTACGACGGCAGCCTTGCTGGCGGGGTAGACCCAGCGTCCGGTTTGCGCGACTGTGGAGGAGATCGACCCGAAGTTGACGATGGCGCCGCCGCCGCGCTTGCTCATATGTGGGCGCACGGCTTCTGACAGCAGAGCGGCACTGACCAGGTTGACATCAAGTGCGCGTAGCCAATCGGCGCGTGTGGTCGCCATGCCGTCGTCGACGTAGCTGCACGCCAGGTTGACCAGAATGTCGATCCCGCCGAATTTCCCGACGGTGGTCGCGACCAACTCTGCAAGCGAATCGTCCTCGGTGAGATCGGTTTCGACGAAATCGATACCGGGGTCGGTATCCGCTAGCTGCTTGCCGCGATCGACGTCGATATCCGCGACGACGACCGTGGCCCCGGCGGCGCGCAGGCTGTGTGTCACTCCCCAGCCGAGGTCGGTGGCACCCCCGGACACGATGGCTATGCGGTTGGACAGCGGGCGTGCCGTGCGATCGGCGTCGGTAGGCAGTGGGGCTGATGTCACGGGATTCTCCGATTCCTTGGACGAGCGGTGGCGGGCAGACTGCGCGGGCCACGTGGGGTGTCCGGCGCTGCGGTGACCACCAAGCTAGGAATGCGGGGGCCGGGCGTCTATGCGCCGTGCGCAGGTGTTATCCGCTTCGCGCACGGCCGCGACAAGTTGACGGCGATGAATCTCAGGTGGAACGCAGAGTTAACACGATTCCGTGACGCCAGTCAGAAAATCGCAGTAGCCTTGCGCTACGAGCAGGGAGAAGTGCCATGACAATCACCACGGACGCCGCGCCTGCGGCTGAAATGTCCTGGGTCCCGCTACGTCGATTCGAGCTGGCGTCGTCTGCGGACGTCGATAACGCGAGATCAACTGTGGCCGAGGCCTTCTGTCGGCATCAGCTCTCACCGATCGATACCTCCGACGGGTTCGCGGCTCAGTTCAATGGCGTGCAATTGGGCAGCGTCGGGCTCTACTACCTCGATTACGGAAGTACCGTACGGATCGATCCCAGAGAACTCGACGACTTCTATCTCGTACAGATCCCACTCGCGGGGTACGCAAGCATCCACGGTGGTGGGTGGGAGGTGGAATCGGGACCGGGTGTCGCGTCGATACTCCAACCGACGCAGCAGGTATCGATGCGCTGGCGAACGGGCAACCGACAGCTTCTCGTGCACATCGACAGCGACGCTCTGCACGACCGGCTACGTCGACGCCTCGGCTATATTCCGCGCGAATCGGTCCGATTCGACTCGGCCATGCGACTCGACGGCGATGCCGAACGCGCGTGGGTTCGGCTCGTTCGGACACTCGTCGACAACGTCGATCTCATCGGCGCGGATCAGGGACACCTCGCCGTCGGCGAACTCGGCGACGCGGTCATGAACCAGTTGCTGCTCAGCCACCACAACAACTACTCCGACCGCCTGCACGAGCAACGTACCGACGTGGTGGTTCCACGCCCTGTGCGCCGCGCTGCGGATCTGTTGGAGGCGCGGATGTCCGCGCCGGTGAGCATCCCCGATATCGCCGGCGAGGTCGGACTGAGCGTGCGCTCGTTGCAGTTGGGATTCCGCACGCACTTCGGGACGACGCCGTCCGAGCATCTCCGGTCCCTCCGCCTGGCGCGCGTTCACGCCGAACTCCGGGCTGCAGATGCCACGGAGACAACGGTGTCCGACGTCGCGCTGCGATGGGGCTTCACACATTTGGGGCGCTTCGCCGCCGCATATCGCAGTGAGTTCGGTGAGACACCCGCCTCGACGTTGAGGCGCTGGTGACCCTGGCTACGCAGAAGCTCCGTACGGCCCCGACGGGGTATCAGGACACCGGTGGCTCGGCCTCACCCAACGTCTCCCAGAGAAACTCGTAGGCCAGCGCCGACTTGTATGCCGCCTGCTTGTTGTCGGCGGCGCCGCCGTGGCCGCCCTCGATGTTCTCGTAGTAGTCGACGGTGTGGCCGTTTTCTTCAAGCCGCGCAACGAGTTTGCGCGCGTGACCCGGGTGTACACGGTCGTCGCGAGTCGAGGTCGTCACAAGGATCGGCGGGTAGTCGACCTCGCGTCGGATGTTCTGATAGGGCGAGAACGGCTCCATGAACGCCCACTCCTCGGGGTCTTCCGGATTGCCGTACTCGGCAACCCACGACGCTCCCGCGAGCAGAAGGTGGTAGCGGTACATGTCGATCAGCGGCACCTGGCAGACGAGTGCACCGAACAGCTCGGGGTAGCGGGTGAGCATGACGCCCATCAGTAGTCCGCCATTCGAACCACCCTGTGCACCAAGCTGTTCCGGGGTCGTGATGCGTCGAACGACCAGATCCTTCGCGACGCTGGAGAAGTCCTCGTAGACCAGATGGCGCCCCGCCTTCTGTGCCACGGTGTGCCATGCGGGGCCGTACTCGCCGCCGCCGCGGATGTTGGCGATCACGTAGATGCCGCCGCGTTCGATCCATGCCCTCCCGGCAACCGTCAAATAGCCTGGGGTGAGAGCATTTTCGAAGCCGCCGTACCCGTAGAGCAGCGTCGGTCCGCTCGTGACGTCGGTACGTCGAACGACGAAGTAGGGGATGAGCGTGCCGTCGTCGGAGGTCGCGAAGTACTGTTCGGTGGTCACTGCCGATGCGTCGAAGAACTCGGGGCTGTGCTTGATCACGGTGGCGTCGTCGGAGCCGATCGTGCCGTGCAGCAGGCTGGGCGGTTCGGTGAACGACGTGGCCGACCAGAACACTTCGTCGCTGTGATCGGGATCGGTGTCGAGCACGGAAATCGTTGCCAGGCCCGGTAATCCGGCTACCTCGACGGGCGACCACTCGCCTACGGTCAGCACCGTGATCGACGTGTGTACGTCGTGCAGCGTCGTGATGATCAGGTAGTTCTTGGTGAACGTGAAGTCGACGAGGCTGGTGTGGCCATCCGGCTCGAAGAGCACTGTGGCGTCGCGGTTGCCGTCGAGGTAGGCCTGATAGTCGAAAGTGAGGAGTGTGCCGGGCGCGTACGTCGGACCGTCGGGACCCGTCGGCGACCATTCCGAGCGCGTCATGACCAACAGCCAGTCGCGTCGTACGCCCGCGTACGCGTCGGTGGGGACGTCGATGAGGACGAGCTCGCCGTCACGGTTCTCGAAGAGCAGAGAGTTGAAGAAATCCGTTGCGCGAGAGACAAAATGACGTTCGAAGCCGGGGGTGTCGTCGTAGACGGCTCGAATCGAGATGTCTGACGGTTCGCCGGTGAAGACGGTGACGGCGTCATCGAGAGGGGTGCCGCGAGTCCAGCGTTTCGCGATGCGCGGGTATCCCGATTCGGTCAGCGAGCTGTGCCCGTCGGGTGCGGTACCGAAGTCGGTGCCGACGTAGACGTTGTCCTCGTCGATCCAACTCACCGTCGACTTGTTCTCGGGGAGCGTGAATCCGTCGGTGACCCAGGTGCGTGTGGTGAAGTCGAATTCGCGCACCACCGCGGCGTCGGCACCGCCGCGCGACAGCGAGATCAGCACTCGCCGATAATCGGGGCGCAGCGCCGTAGCGCCCTTCCACACCCAGTTCTCGTCCTCGGACTTGGCGAGTTCGTCGACGTCGATCAACACGTCCCACTCGGGATCGTCGGTGCCGTAGGAGTCGAGGGTCGTGCGGCGCCACAGGCCGCGCGTATTGGAGGCGTCGCGCCAGAAGTTGTAGAGGTAGTCGCCGCGGCGTCGAACGTAGGGGATGCGGTCGTCGGTATCGAGCGCCTCGAGAGTCTGTTCCTCGATCTCGGCGAACCGCTTCGACGCGGTCAGCCGGTCGACGGTCGGGGCGTTGTGCTCGCGCACCCAGTCGAGCGCGGAGTCGGAGGTGACCTCCTCGAGCCACAGGTAAGGGTCGGTGCTCTCGGATGTCATCGGTGCGCAACCTCTCGTCGGGGACGTCTGGCGTGGTCGATCGTCCGCTCTCACGGACCTACTGGCCAAAATAGCGCGCCCGTGTATTCGGATCGGCGCGCTGCTGGTCGGCGGTGTCGGCGGCGTGTCGATACGGTCGGGCGTGGATAGGCTCGAGAGGGTGAGCCGTTCCGTCGAGCACGTGTCTGCCCCTGTGCGTCGCAGTGCAGAGCCCGATCAGATCTCCGTGCGCGGGGCTCGGGTGAACAACCTGGCCGATCTCGACGTCGACATCCCGCTGCGCGCGCTGGTGGGAATCGCGGGGGTGTCCGGATCGGGCAAGTCGTCGCTGGCTCTCGGGGTGCTGTACGCGGAGGGGTCGCGGCGCTACATCGAGGCGCTGTCCACCTACACCCGACGCCGCATGGCGCAGGCAGCGCGCGCGAACGTCGACTCCGTCGAGCACGTACCGGCGGCGCTCGCGCTGCGACAGCGACCTGCGCCACCGGGAGTGCGTTCGACGTTCGGTACGTCGAGCGAGTTGCTCAACGTGCTGCGCCTGATGTTCTCGCGCCTGGCGTCGCACAGATGTCCCAACGGCCACTACGTGCCCCCGACGATCGACGTCGCAGCCGAACGGCCGTTCTTCTGCCCGGTCTGCGGCGCGCAGGTCGACGCTCCCGGCGCCGAGGATCTCGCCTTCAACTCGCGTGGCGCGTGCCCGACGTGCGGGGGGACCGGCGTCGTACGGACCGTCGACGACGACGCGCTCGTCCCCGACCCCGACAAGACCCTCGACGAGGGCGCGGTGGTGCCGTGGAACATGTTCGGGTTCAACGTGCAGCCTGCCATCGCCCGCGAGTTCGGGGTCCGCACCGACGTGCCCTGGCGCGACCTCACCGACGACGAACGCGAGATCGTGCTCGACGGACCGGAGGAGAAGAAGCACATCACCGTCACGTCGAAGAAGGGCGTGCACGATCTCGACTTCACCTTCCGCAATGCCCGGCTCACGGTCACCGAGGAGCTCAAGCGTGCTGACAACGAGAAGCGGCTGGCTCGGGTGAGCCGTTTCCTCACTGTCGGAACGTGTCCCGCATGTGACGGCACACGACTGAGCGACGCTGCGCGGGCACCACGGATCGGCGACGACAATCTGGCGGATATAACCGCGCTCTCGCTCGACGATGTACTCGCCTGGGCGCCAGGGGTTCCGGCAACACTGCCGTCCGAGATGCGGGAAATGGCACAGGGACTCGTCGACACGCTGTTCGGTATGGCGCGGCGGCTCGTCGAGTTGGGACTCGGCTATCTCACCCTCGATCGCGCGGGTGCCACGCTGTCGACGGGCGAACGGCAACGGGTACAACTCGCGCGGGCGGTGCGCAATCGGACCACCGGCGTGCTCTACGTGCTCGACGAGCCGTCGATCGGTCTGCATCCCGCGAACATCGAGGGTCTGCTCGGTGTGATGAACGACCTTCTCGCCGATGGTAATTCGGTGGTCTTCGTCGACCATGACGTGCAGATTCTGCGTCATGCGGAATGGCTCGTCGAGATCGGACCCGGATCGGGAAGTGACGGCGGCAGGGTCATCGCACATGGGACGGTGCCAGCGGTTTCCGACGACCCGGATTCGCGCCTGGCCGGATTCCTCACCGGCGCGGAGGAAGTGGTGGTTCGTGCGCAGAGTCCGCGCGACGAGGTGTTCGCGCTCGGGACATTCCATCTCGAGACGTCGGCGATCCACACCGTCGAACCGCTGGCCGTCGACATCCCGCGTGGTCGGCTCGTTGCCGTCACCGGGGTGTCGGGTTCGGGCAAGACCACGATGGTGCTCGAGTCGTTCGTGCCCGCGCTGGCGGCGTTGTCGACCGATCCTGCAGGGCGGCTCCCGCGCCACGTCGTCGAACTCGGTGTGCCGGAGCTGCCCTCGGGCAAGAGATTTCATCCCCAGGTGGTCGACGCGACGCCGATCGGAATCAACGTACGGTCAACTGTCGCAACTTATTCCGGTGTGATGGACGATCTCCGTCGGGCCTACGCCGACACCGACACCGCACGTGCTGCGGGTTTGACCGCTTCGGACTTCTCCTACAACACCGGATCGCTCTCGTGCCCGAGATGTGAAGGTACCGGCGAGGTCTCACTCGACGTACAGTTCCTGCCCGACATCGACATCGTGTGCCCCGAGTGCAAGGGGAGCCGGTTCGCGCCGCGCGCGAGGGAGTTCACCCGCGACGGAGTATCGCTTCCGGTGCTGCTCGGCTACACCATTCGCGACGCCGCCGACGCAGTATCGGGTCTGGCGCGAGTGACCAAGCGGCTCAAGGCTCTTGACGAACTGGGACTCGGCTACCTGACGCTCGGCGAATCAACCCCGGCGCTGTCCGGCGGCGAGGCGCAGCGTCTGAAACTGGTGAATCAGTTGCACCGCGACCAGTCCGACACGGTGTTCGTCCTCGACGAGCCGAGCGTCGGGCTGCATCCGCTGGACGTGCGCACGCTGCTACAGGTGCTGACCCGACTGACCGAGCGCGGCGCGACGGTCATCGTCATCGAGCACGACCTGGACGTGATCGCCAACGCCGACTACGTCATCGACATGGGTCCAGGGGGCGGCGAGGCGGGCGGTCGGATCGTCGCGGTCGGCACACCCGCAGAGGTGGCGAGCAGCTCCGCGTCGATCACCGGCCGCTACCTCGCCGAGCACCTGCGGGGCTGAGGGGTGGTCTCGACAAGCTCGACCAGCGGTGGGGCGCTCGGCCGGCGGTGGTCTCGACAGGCTCGACCAGCGGATAACGCTCGACCAGCGGTGGGCGCTCGATAAGCGGAGGGCGCGGTTACACGCGCAGCGGGCACCGCGTGCGCGAGTAGATGGTCGGCATGCACAGGTTGCAGTGCGTGCAATGCGAGCGCACGGTGGGGTCGTCGGCGATCCGCAGCGGTAGGTCGGGTTCGCGCAGCAGGGCGCGGCCCATCGCGAGAAAGTCGAAGCCCTCGCCCAGCGCGGCGTCCATCGTCGCGCGGTCGGTGATACCGCCGAGCAGGATTATCGGCAGGTCGATGCTCTCGCGCAGCCGGCGAGCGAGCGGCATCAGGTAGCCGGGGTGATAGTCGTAGTGCTTGAGGAAGAAGGGGCCCGCGGCCTTCAGTCCCCACCGCATCGCGCCGTGGAAGGCGTCGGCGAAAGCCTCGCGCGGTGCGTCGCCGTGGAAGAGGTACATCGGGTTCAGCAGTGAGCTGCCTGCCGTCGGCTCGATCGCGTCGAGGTGGCCGTCCGATTCCAGAAGTCGCGCGACCTCGCATGCCTCGTCGACGTCGAATCCGCGCCACCTCCCGACGCCGCCCACGCCGTCGTACATGTTGAGTTTCACCCAGACGGCTGCCGAGTCGCCGACCTCGTCACGCACCGACTCGACCACTTCGCGCGCGAGCCGCGCACGGTTGACCAGCGAGCCGCCGTACCCGTCGTGTCGATGGTTGAGCAGCGGTGAGAGAAAGCAACTGATGAGATAGTTGTGGCCGCAATGGATTTCGAGTCCGTCGAATCCCGAGTCGACCGCGATGCGCGCCGCCCTCCGGAACGATGTGCGGAGTTCGGCGATGCGGTCAGCCGAGATCTTTCGTGTCACCGACATCCCCATCGGCGCCGGAATGCGTGACGGACCAAGCGCTTTCGCGCGATTCGACGCCGAGTTCGCGACCGGCCCCGCGTGGCCGAGCTGTGCAGCGGCAAGCGCGCCTTCGGCGTGGATGGCGTCGGTGAGTCGACGCAAGCCAGGTTGCGCCTCGGGACGCATCCAGATCTGATGTCGATCGGTCCGACCCTCGGGGCTGACCGCGCAGTACGCAACCGTGCTCATGGCGACGCCGCCCGCCGCGACTTCGCGGTGGAACTCGACGAGATCGTCGGTGACGAGCGCGTCGGGCGTCGCGCCCTCGAACGTCGCACATTTGATGAGTCGGTTGCGCAGCGTCAGCGGCCCAAGGCGTGACGGCTCGAAGGGGCCGGAGGTCGACGACGAGCCGTTCACGAGCTGACCGCGGCCGGGTTGGTGACGGTTGCCGGTGTACACGGCTGACCGAGCCCGGCCACGACGAACTCGGTCAGCGACGTCACGGCGTCGTCGGACAGCGGACGTTCGGCGGAGAAGCTTGACAGGATCAGCTCGAAGGCGAGTGCCCAGCGTCGTCGAGCCTGGTTGTGGCCGAGGGCACCGACCATCGCGACCAGCATGTCGGCCCACCGGTCGAGGTCGAACCACGCACCGTGCCAGGGTGCCTCCGGATTCGCGTGGACGAACCGCGCGAGCAGCTGCAGATGCAGGTGGCCGGCGGGATCGTGTTGAATCTCGACAAACGGCGAGATCACGACGTCGACCAGTGCTGCCACCGAGGCGCGCGAGGTGTCGATCGACATGAGCTGATCTGCCCAGAGCGGCGTGAGGCGCGCCTCGAGCAGTGCCGTCGCGAGTTGATCCTTCGATCCGAAGTGGTAGTGAACGGCTGCCGGATTGGCTCCCGCGCCCGCGCAGATGGCGCGCGCCGAGACGGCGTCGTAGCCGTCGGTGAGGAAGAGGCGCTCGGCTGTCCGCAGCAATTGCTCGCGGGTGGGTGACGTGGACACGCTCATTCGGCGATTCAATCAATGATTGAACGACGCGGTGGCCGATTCGCCGGAACGGTCGATTCGGGTCAGTAAGGGGGACGTTCTGCGCGCAGGCTGGCCCTAGTCGTAGGCTGACAGTCGTGGCTGATCACTTTGAAACAGTTGTCCTGGGAGCAGGTCCAGGTGGGTACGTGGCCGCGATCCGGTCCGCCCAGTTGGGCATGAACACCGCCATCATCGAAGAGAAGTATTGGGGCGGTGTCTGTCTGAACGTTGGATGTATTCCGTCCAAGGCATTGCTGCGCAATGCCGAACTCGCCCATATCTTCAACCATGAGTCGAAGACGTTCGGGATGTCCGGGGATGTGACGTTCGACTTCGGCTCGGCATTCGACCGCAGTCGCAGCGTGGCCGACGCGAGCGCCAAGGGTGTGCACTACCTGAACAAAAAGAACAAGATCACCGAGATCGAGGGGTACGGCACCTTCGTCGACGCCAAGACCATCAAGGTCGGCGACCGCGAGATCACCTTCGACAACGTCATCATCGACACCGGCTCAGTGGTCAAGCTCCTGCCCGGCGTCGAGCTTTCCGACAACGTGGTCACCTACGAGACCCAGATCCTCACCCGCGATCTGCCGGGCTCGATCGTCATCGTCGGAGCAGGCGCGATCGGCATGGAGTTCGGCTACGTCCTCGCCAACTACGGCGTCGACGTGACGATCATCGAGTTCCTCGACCGCGTGCTCCCCAATGAGGACATCGACGTGTCCAAGGAGATCGCCAAGCAGTACAAGAAGCTCGGCGTGAAGGTCCTCACCTCCACCGGAGTGCAAACCGTCACCGACAACGGCAACGACGTCACCGTCACCTACAAGGACGCTAAGGGCAACGACGGCGAGGTCACCGTCGACCGCGTGCTGATGTCCGTCGGCTTCGCTCCCCGCGTCGAGGGCTTCGGCCTCGAGAACACCGGCGTCGAACTCACCGAACGCGGCGCCATTGCGATCGACGACTTCATGCGTACCAACGTCGACGGCATCTACGCGATTGGCGACGTCACCGCGAAGCTCCAGCTCGCACACGTCGCCGAGGCCCAGGGCGTCGTCGCTGCGGAGACCATCGCGGGCGCCGAGACCATGACCCTCGGCGACTACCGGTTCATGCCCCGCGCGACGTTCTGCCAGCCGCAGGTCGCCTCGTTCGGACTCACCGAACAGCAGGCCAAGGACGAGGGCTTCAACGTCAAGGCCACCACCTTCCCGTTCAGTGCGAACGGCAAGGCACGCGGCATGGGCGAGACCGCAGGCTTCGTCAAGCTCCTCACCAACGCCGACACCGACGAGCTCCTCGGCGCACACCTCGTGGGCGACAACGTCTCCGAGATGCTGCCCGAACTCACGCTCGCACAGAAGTGGGACCTGACCGCCAAGGAACTGGCCCGCAACGTCCACACCCACCCGACCATGAGCGAAGCAATGCAAGAAACGTTCCATGGCGCGATCGGGCACATGATCAACCTGTAGAAGACCTGCAGCACAACGGAATTCACGCGAGCCGGGACCGACGACGATGTCGGTCCCGGCTCGCGTCTCTTCAGCGACGAGACGTCACGGCACGATGATCAGCGGGCACTGGGCCGAATGCAGAACCCGTTGGCTCGTCGACCCCAATAGAAGCCCGGTGAATCCGCCGCGACCCCGGCTGCCCACGACGACGACATCCGAGTCGGCCGACGCCTTGGTGAGTGCGGCAACCGGAGCGTCGTTGACGATTTGCGTTGTCACCCGCAAGCCGGGCAGGCGTCGTCTGATCGCTTCGACGGGCACGGCGAGCGTGCCTTCGATCTGGTGTTCTGCGGTGGTGAACGCCTTGTGAGAGTGATCGAAACCCGTTGCGTCCCATGCCGAGAGTACGAGCAACTCGGCCGCTCGGTCGGTCGCCTCGTGCGCCGCCCAATCGAGTGCCTCGAGCGATTCGGGAGAACCGTCGACGCCGACGGTAACCCGACCGGTGGGTTCGACGTCGTTGCTGGTTTCGCGGATCACCGCGAGGGGGCACACCGAATGCGACGTCAGCGCTGACGCCGTGGACCCGATGAAAGCCGCTGTGAGACGGCCGGTTCCGGATGCGCCGACAGCGACCATCGACGACGTCCGTGAGCGCGAGAGCAACGCGCCACGTGGCGAACCGGTGACGATGTGCGTGCGCGGTGCGAGGTCGGGGTCCTCATGGAAGGCGACGTCTGTCGCCGCGTTGAGCGCGGCCTTGGCGCCGAGACGCGCGGCGTCGAAGAATGCCTCGGGCACCGCGAACTCGATCAGCGGGGGCGATGCAGGCTCGATCGCGAACACGATGTCGAGGGTGGTCTGATGGATAGATGCTGTGTGCGCTGCCCAGCGCGCCGCTGCCAATGCGCTCGACGATCCGTCGATGCCTACGGTGATGGGTTCCGAGTACCTCATACTTCGAGTGTGCGCTGGTCAGCGATGCCGATCGTGAGGCTTACGTCCCATCCGGATCGGGTCGCACGCCCCCGATGACGGGCAGTGCGCCCGCGCAGCGATGTCGGACCCGACGACTACAGTCGAGGTGGCGCAGGCGAGGAGAAACCGATGAGCAGGGGCGAGGCCACACGTTCGTGGACGCCGCAGCAGCCGGTCGACATCCGCGCCACGCTCGGACTCCACCGACGAGGTAGTGGCGACCCGGCTTTCCGGTACGGCGCCGACGGTTCCATCTGGCGCGCGGTGCACACTCCCGACGGCCCGGGCACGCTGGCGATCGCCTCCGACGGTTCGACGATCCGCGGGCGCGCCTGGGGACCTGGCGCCGCATGGCTACTGGAACAGATGCCGGACATGCTCGGCGCCTCAGATGACCCGGCCGCCCTGGTGCCGCGAGACGATGCCGTCGCTCGATTGGTCGCGGCGTCGACAGGTTTGCGCATCGGTAGCACCGGCCGCGTGTGGGAGGCGCTTGCAGCGGCGATCCTCGAGCAGAAAGTCGTCGGGACCGAGGCGTGGCGGGCGTGGCGGCACATACTTCGACGCTTCGGCGAACCAGCCCCGGGTCCCGTCCCGCGCGACATGCGCGTGCCACCCCCGCAAGCCGACTGGACCCGGATTCCGGTGTGGGAGTGGCATCGCAGTGGCGCAGAACCAGTGCGCATGCGCACCATCAGAGGTGCTACCGCCCTCGACGTCGAACGTCACCACGACAAGTTGGACGTGCTCCGCGGAGTCGGCCCGTGGACGGTTGCGGAAACCCGTGCGCGAGCCGTCGGCGACGTCGATGCCGTGCCGGTAGGCGACTACCACATCCCCGCTCTCATCGGCCATACGCTGATCGGCGAGAAAGTCGACGACGCCGGGATGTTGGAACTGCTGGAACCCTATGCGGGCCAACGCTATCGGATCGTGCGCATGGCAGAACTTCACGGCACGTATGCGCCGCGCCGAGGGAACCGGATGTCGGTCCGCGACTATCGGGAGCTGTGATCGGTTGTCAGGCAGTGAGTTTGGGGGTAAGCAGGGTTCGGGTGTCAGCCAATGGGTTCGGGCATGCGGGCAACGCGGTACCCGCACTCGATCGTCGCGCCCGTGGCCTCGTCGGTCATCGCGACCCGCCACGAATCGGCGAACTGGTCTATCCCCTCAACCATCGGAATGGTTCCCGAGATCACAATCGTGCCTTCGCGCAGCAACTTTCGTTCCGCGAGGACGTCGAGCCAGTAGTCCGGCGACAGCAGATCGCCGAGGGTGCCGGACTGGATCAGGGTGTCTGCGGTGTCGCTTCCGTGCCCGACCCACGCCGACAAGGTGATGTCATCTAAGTGGTCTGCGACGTCGGACAGGCGCCACGCCGCTGTACCGAGCACGTCTGGTGACGCGTTCTTGCTCCACGCGACTCCGTGAACTTCGAGTTCTCGGTCGGTGTGGTCGCATGCGACGGTGAGCAAGACGTCGTCACGGGTGTTGCCGGTGACGATCAGGGCCCACTCCGCTTCGCCGGAGGTGCGACCGTGCTGCACGGCGACCTCGTCGGTCTGCTGCGCGAGGTACGGCGAGATCGGGTACAGCGACGGAGTCACTGCGGGTGCAGGTACTCCGAGCTCGGCGAGTTCTGCGATGTGGCTGGCAACGGCGGCCTGGTCGCGGCCCGCGTAGCCGGCATTGCACACGACCTGCGGTTCTACGGCGACCGACGATCCATCGGGGAGCGTAAATGTGAGCATGTGGGTCGGAGTCCTTTCGTAAACAGCCTGTTTCGATAGCGCCGAAACACTTGCGCATACGTCTTGTATACAGCAAGTATGGGAGGCACGTCACACGACGACAGTCCGCGACAACGAATGGAAACTACCGATGACCGATGCTGTCACCGATAAGAAGTCGCTGGTCAAGGCGTTCGCTGCCAGTCTGACCGGCACCGCGCTCGAGTGGTACGACTTCGCTGTCTACTCCGCGGCGGCCGCGCTGGTGTTCCCGAAAGTCTTCTTTCCCGATAGCGATCCGCTGACCGGCACCCTGCTCGCGTTCTCGACGTACGCGGTTGGCTACGTGGCCAGGCCCGTCGGCGGTTTCGTCTTCGGCAGACTCGGCGACGTGATCGGGCGTAAACGCCTGCTCGTGATCACGCTGCTGCTGATCGGTGCGACCACCTTCGTGATCGGACTGATCCCCTCCTACGCGGCGATCGGGGTCGTCGCCCCGATCATCCTTGTCATCATGCGGTTCGCACAGGGAGTTGCGGTGGGCGGCGAATGGGGTGGTGCGGTGCTGCTCTCCAGCGAGTACGGCCCGCCGGAGAAAAGAGGCTTCTGGTCGTCGGCAGCACAGATCGGTCCGCCCGCGGGAAATCTCCTCGCCAACGGTGCACTCGCGCTATTGACCCTCACCCTCACCGAGTCCCAGTTCGAGTCGTGGGGCTGGCGAATCGCGTTTCTGCTCTCGGCGGTACTTGTCGCTTTCGGACTCTGGATTCGACTGCGTCTGGAAGACACACCGGTCTTCAAAGCGCTCCAGGACAGCGATGATCGTTCCGATGCCCCGGTGAGTGAAGTCTTCCGTACTCAGACCAAACCGCTTGTCTCGGCGATACTCTCGCGCATTGCGCCGGATGTGATGTACGCGTTGTTCACCGTCTTCTCCATCACCTATGGGGTCAACAAGCTGGGATTCGACCGTGGAGACGTGCTCATCGCGATTCTCATCGGATCGGCATTCCAGCTCGGCCTCATTCCGTTGGCAGGGGCGGCGTCCGATCGCGTGAACCGCCGACTGCTGTACGCCATCGCGGCCGTTGGCGGCGTCGCGTGGAGTGTTCTCTTCTTTGCGCTCGTCCGCGGAGACTCGCTGCCGTTGCTCATCCTCGGCGTGACGGTCGGACTGGTGTTCCACTCGTTCATGTACGGACCGCAGGCTGCGTTCGTGACCGAGCAGTTTCCGGTTCGGTTGAGGTCGACGGGAAGCTCGTTGGCGTACACGATCGCCGGAGTGTTCGGCGGCGCACTGGCGCCCCTGATCTTCACGTTCCTGCTCGACAAGACCGACAACTGGGTGCCGATCGTCGGGTACATCGGTCTCGTCGGTGTGCTGACTCTCATCGGACTGGCGATCGGGCGAGACCCGGACCGCGCTGAAGCCGAGGATGCGTCCCTGCGGAGAATCAACCCCGCAGCAGTGCCTGCAGAGTGATCTCCAGATGCGCGTCTATGGCATTTCCGACGGCCGATTCGTCTCCGGATTCAAGCGCGTCGACGATCGCGCCGTGTTCTCGGCAGACCGACTGTTGCCGATCCGGCGTCGTGGACAACGCCGTCAGGCCGGCACGGAGCTGACGCGACCGCAGCCCGGCGTAGGTCGTCGACAGCAGCTCGCTTCCGGCTGCGTCGATGAGTGCCATGTGGAACGAACCGTCGAGATCGATGAATTGTTTCGCCGCTTCATCGCTCGGCGCGTCGGCAAGTTGATGCTGGTCAGCCAGGATCGCGCGCATCTGAGCAACCGGCGCCGACTTCGCGCGCAGTGCGATCGACGCCGCGTGGCGCTCCAGCACGCCGCGCAGATCCATCAATTCGCGCAACTGGCGGCCGGACATCGGCGGGACGTGCGCGCCACGTTTCGGCACCAACTCGACGAGGCCCTGGGCCTGCAGCATCAGCAATGCCTCACGGACCGGCGTGCGGGAGACCCCGATCTGCGTCGCCAGGTCTTGTTCATTGAGAAATGCACCAGCGGCCGCGGGCGACGTGAGTACGACGTCGCGCACGTACTCGTATGCCTTGTCCCGGCCGGACGGACTTTGCATACCTCATGTATACCCCATCTATAACCCGTGGTCGCGGACCTATCCAGGAGGATCCAATGAGAACAACATCAAACCCGCAACTGCGCATCGGACTCGCACAGGTCAACAGTGGCACCGACCCGGCCGCGAATTTGAGGATCATAAAACGTCACGTCAGCGATGCCGCAGCACGCGGAGTTGATGTCGTCGTCTTTCCGGAGGCCATGATGTGCCGATTCGGGGTCCCCCTTGCCGAGATTGCAGAGCCGATCTCCGGGGACTGGGCGCGTGCTGTCGACGAGATCGCGTCGGAGGCAGGGGTCACGGTCGTCGCAGGCATGTTCACGCCGGGCGACGGGCCGAGAGTGCGCAACACCCTGTTGATCACGGGACCCGAAAACCGCACCCACTACGACAAGATCCACCTCTACGATGCGTTCGGATACTCGGAATCCGACACCGTGTCGGCCGGTGATCACCTGGTCACCGCGCAGGTGAAAGGCGTGACCATCGGATTCGCGACCTGCTACGACATTCGGTTCCCGGCGATGTTCCAAGAGCTTGCGGCCGCGGGGGCCGACCTCGTGGTCGTGTCGGCGTCCTGGGGTGCGGGCGAGGGCAAGGTCGATCAATGGACGCTCCTGGCACGGGCAAGGGCGCTGGACTCTACGACGTTCGTCGCGGCATGCGGACAGGCCGACCCGGCGGCAAGCGGCGAAATCATCACCGGCACTGCGCCTTTAGGTGTCGGACACAGCGTGGTCTGTGACCCTTCCGGGGCGGTGATCGGTCAGCTCGGCAGCGGCCCCGACCTGTTGGTTGCCGATATCGATACGGCGGCAGTCCGACGCGTGCGCGAGGCGCTGCCCGTCCTGCGCAACCGCCGACGCATTGATGCCTCGATGATCGGCAGTGCTGTGCCGAGCTGAACCAACGGTTCTTTCGGTCGCGGTGAGTGAAAATGTTTGCGGCGCAGCTGAGCTGGGCCGATGCGACCGGCCTCCGTGTCCGGCAGCGGCGGTGATTGGTGT
Organism: Gordonia sp. 852002-50816_SCH5313054-c; assembly: GCF_001665925.1. Taxonomy (NCBI): domain Bacteria; kingdom Bacillati; phylum Actinomycetota; class Actinomycetes; order Mycobacteriales; family Gordoniaceae; genus Gordonia; species Gordonia sp. 852002-50816_SCH5313054-c. The sequence goes on along the minus strand of NZ_LZTE01000068.1, from coordinate 43,759 downwards.
GATCGCTACACCGGCGCCGACAATTCTTCCCAACATCGACGCCCACGGGGGTGGTCTGGGAAGGAAGAACTGTGTCGAGGAAACGTTGGGGCGCACTGGCCGTCGGACTCATAGCTGCGCTGTCGCTGTCGGTGAGCGCGTGCTCGTCCGACGATTCAGGAAGCGGTACGCAATCGGCGTCGGCGCAACGCATCACGCTGACCGTCGGCGATCAGGTCAAGCAGACGCAGTCGCTCCTGGAGGCGTCTGGTGAGCTGAAAGACCTGCCCTACGACATCGACTGGGCCTCGTTCGAGTCGGGTCCGCCACTGCTCGAAGCCGCGGCTGCAGGCAAGGTCGACATCGGTGGAACCGGCGATGTGCCACCGGTTTTCGCGCAGGCCAGCGGCGCTCCCCTGAAGATCGTCGCCGTCCAGGCACGCGAGAAGCCCGGAGACTTCCTGCTGGTTCCGAGCGGTTCGTCGGTGAAGTCGATCGCCGACCTCAAGGGCAAGAAGGTCGCATTCACCAAGGGATCGAGCTCCAACGGACTCGTGCTGGCGCTCCTCGACAAGGCGGGCCTCAAGCCCAGTGACATCCAACAGACCTACCTGACGCCCACCGAGGGTCTTTCGGCATTCACCAACGGCCAGGTCGACGCCTGGGCGGTCTGGAATCCGTTTGCTCAAGTGGCGATCTCGCAGCACGGCGCAAAGGCCGTCTCCGACGGTGCGGGTTTGGTCACCCAGCAGGCCTACTACCTCGCCTCGTCGGCATCGCTCGGCGACTCGGCGAAGCAGAAGGCCATCAGCGACCTGATCGGCCGTCTCGCGCGAGCCAACAAGTGGTCCGTGACCCATGAGGACCAGTGGATCCCGATCTACAGCAAGCTCACCAAGCTCCCCGAACCCGTTGCGCGAGCAACGTTCTCGACGTCGTCCGGTTCTCTGGTCCCGATCGGTGACGCGCAGATCGCCAAGCATCAGCGACTCCTCGACCTGTTCGCCGACGCCAAGGTGATCCCGAACAAGCCCAAGGCCGCCGACTACTTCGACAACCAGTTCAACGGCGCACTCTCGGGCACGAACTGATGACGGGGGCAGTCGCGGGCTCGGCCACAGCGGTCCGGGGTGACACCGAAGCAGGCAGTCGACGTGCGTCGGGCGGACGACGTCATCGCCTGTCGGTCGGCCCGTGGCTGCGCCTCGTCTCGCCGCTGGTCTTGCTGATCGCCTGGCAGGTGCTGTCGACCAACGGAGTCATTCCGGCCAGCAAGCTGTCTCCGCCGACACAGGTGTGGGCGGCAGCACGTGAGCTGTGGGGGACAGGAGAACTGCAAGCGGCGCTGGGGGTTTCGCTGCAGCGTGTCGGCATCGGCCTGACGCTCGGTGTGGTGCTTGCGGTCGCGCTCGGTCTGCTCGTCGGCTTCTTCCGGATCGCAGATCTGGCCATCGACCCACCACTACAGATGCTCCGCACCGTGCCATTCCTCGGGCTGATTCCGTTGTTCGTCGTGTGGTTCGGCATCGGCGAAGAGCCCAAGGTCTACATGGTGGCGCTCGGCGTGCTGTTCCCGCTGTACCTCAACCTGGTGTCGGGTATCCACGGAGTCGATGCGAAACTGATCGAGGCGGGACGCTCGGTGGGACTCGGCCGAATCGGATTGGCTCGCACCGTGATTCTTCCCGGGGCGATGCCCAGTGCCCTCACCGGGTTTCGACTGTCGCTCGGTGTGGCATGGCTATCGCTGATCGTCGCGGAGCAGATCAACGCCGACGCCGGACTCGGCTACCTCGTCATGAATGCGCGCACCTACTTCCGCAACGACATCATCGTGCTCGGTTTGGTGATCTACGCATTGCTGGGCTTGTTCAGCGATTCGATTGTCCGCGGCCTCGAGGCTTGGCTGCTCCGATGGAGGGTGAGTCGATGAGTGGGAAGACAGTTGTTCGTGCACAGGGGATTACACGTTCCTTCGGCAACGTCGAGGTGTTGCACGGCATCGATCTGACACTGCACAGCGGCGAGATCGTGGCACTCGTCGGCAGATCGGGATCGGGAAAGTCGACGCTGCTGCGGATCATCGCCGGGCTCGACGACCAGCACGGCGGCCGACTCGAGGTCGACGGATCGCGCGCGGTGGCATTCCAGGAACCGAGGCTGCTGCCCTGGCGGAGCGTCCGAAAGAACGTGTCGCTCAACCTCTCCGGTGGCAATGCCGCAGCGCGGGCCGTGACGGCGCTCGACGAGGTGGGACTGTCGCATCGCGTCGACGCCTGGCCGCTGACGCTCTCCGGTGGAGAAGCCCAGCGCGCGTCACTCGCTCGCGCGCTGGTGCGCAATCCAGAAGTACTACTGCTCGACGAACCGTTCGGCGCACTCGATGCGCTCACCCGGATCGAAGCGCACTCGTTACTCACGAGACTGTGGAGCACACACGGTTTCGCCGCGCTGCTCGTCACTCACGACGTCGAGGAGGCCGTCGTACTGGCCGACCGTGTGCTCGTCCTCGAGGACGGCGCCATCGCCTACGACGTCGCGGTCGACGTCGAGCGTCCCCGCCATCGAGACGATCAGCGCGTCGTCGAACTGCGTGAACGAGTGCTCGGCCACCTCGGCGTCGGAAGCCGGGATACCACTGCGACATCTGTTGAGGAGCCTGCCCGATGAGTGCGTCATTCCACTGGTTTCTGCCGACGTCGGGCGACGGTCGTGAGGTATTCGGTGCGCTGCAGTCGTCGGGCGTCCTCGGCACCGCGTCGGCACACCGCGCACCCGACCTCGAGTACCTGACCCTCGTCGCCAAGACCGCCGAGAAGCTGGGATTCGAGTCGGTGCTCACTCCGACCGGAACCTGGTGCCTTGATGCGTGGGTGACCACCGCGGCGCTCATCCAGGAGACGAGCAGGCTGAAGTTCCTCGTCGCGTTCCGGCCGGGATTGATCACGCCGACGCTGGCTGCCCAGCAGGCCGCGACGTTCGCCGAACTGTCCGGTGGGCGACTGGCATTGAACATCGTGACCGGTGGTGATCGCGAAGAGCAGGAGCGCTTCGGTGATCACCTCGGCAAGGAGGAACGGTACGCCCGTACCGCAGAGTTCTTGCAGATCGTGCGCGGGGCGTGGTCGGGGACACCGTACGACTTCGTCGGCGAGTACCTCGACGTCACCGGCGCCACCGTGGCACGGCCTCCGTCACCAGCGCCCGCCGTATTCTTCGGTGGCGCAAGCGAAGCCGCACGGGAGGTTGCCGCTGCACACGTCGACACGTACCTCACGTGGACCGAACCGCCCGAGAAGGTGGCCGCCCTGATCGACGATGTGCGTGCCCGGGCGGCGAGGCACGGCAGGACGCTCTCCTTCGGCATCCGTGCGCACGTGATCACCCGCGACACGCGCGAAGAGGCATGGGCAGAAGCCCGCAAGCTGGTCGACCGCATGGACCCGAACGTGATTGCCATTGCGCGAGAACGGCTTCTGCAGTCCGAGTCCGAGGGGCAGCGTCGACAACTCGCGTTGAACGCCGACCTCGCGAATCTCGAGGTGTACCCGGGCTTGTGGGCAGGCTACGGACTGGTGCGTCCCGGTGCCGGCACCGCTTTTGTGGGCAGCCACGCCGAGGTGGCCGACCTCATCGGTCAGTATCGTGCGCTCGGCGTCGACCACTTCATCCTGTCCGGTCAGCCGCACATCGAGGAGGCGTACTGGTTCGCGGAGGGCGTTGCGCCGCTGGTGCGTGCTGCCGAAGCCCGCGCGCCCCAGGTGATCTGAGGTTCGCGGCGTCTGGATGTGTGTCGTATCGGAGGATGTGGGTGCTGCAGCGCACACATCCTTCGATACGACACACATTCAGGGACAGTCCTCTTCGGCGGGCAGCCGGGCGAGGACGAATTGCCCCTGCCCGGTGATGGTCTGCTCGACGTCGACCGCGCCGGCCGCCCGCAGGCGATCAACGATCTCGGTGCGGCCGAAGATCCGATACCCGGTGAGCGCGGTGACGGTTCGGACTCCCGGCAGTCCGGTCAGGTTGGTGACCACGGAGGTGAACACCGCGACCTCGCCACCTGGTTTGGCAACCCGGACCAGCTCGTCGATCACCGGCAGCGGGTCGGGGATCAGGTACAGCGCGGCCAGGCAGACGACGGAGTCGAAGGTGTTGTCGCCGAACGGAATCGAATGCGCGTCGGCGCGGATGTAGGCGACCCGTTCGCCACTGTTCGTGGCCACGGCCTTGGCCAGCATCGTCGGCGAGAAGTCGATACCGACGCATCGGCCGTCGCCGGTCAATCCCGTCGACAGCCTGCGCGTGTAATTGCCCGGGCCGCACGCGACGTCGAGGATGCTGCGCTCACCGGGCCGCGCCAGATGCGCAACCAGTTCGCGGTCGGCGACCGCGGTCGACGACCCGCCGAAACTGAACAGTCGGGTGAACGCCGGTCGCCACAATCGCTCGTAGACCTCGCTGAACAGTCGGTTGTTCATGGCCCGCTGGGCCAGCGAGGTCATGGGTGAACCTCAGACGCGTTCGTCGCGCGCGACGCGCAGGGTGTGCAGCGTGGTGGCCAGCGAGTCGTACTGCATGGCGAGCAGGACGAAGGCGATGGCACGGCGTTCGTCGAGATGGCGACGCAGCGACGTCCAGGTGGTGTCGCTGATGTCCTTGTCGGCGATCAATTCGTCGACGGCCTGCAGCATCCACTTCTCCCGATCACCCCAGCCCGCGTCGTGGCCGGAGATGATCTGGGCGAACTCGGCGTCGTCGATACCTGCACGTTTGCCCAGGCGGCGATGGTGGTCGAGTTCGTAGTCGCTGCCACGCAGATGCGCGACCCGGATGATCACCATCTCCGACTCGCGGCGCGACAGTGAGCCGAAGGGCATCAGCCTGCTCGAGAAGTAGAGCCACGCGCGGAAGAGCCCGCGCGTGCGGCCCAGGGTGGAGAAGACGTGAGCGTCGCGGACGCCGATGACGCGTGCCGCGCCCCTCGCGAACACCCAGTTGATGAGTCCGAGGTCGCTCAACGTTCCCGGAGCAACACGCGGGCCGGTTGCCACGTCACCTTCGCTGGTCGTCATGAACGCAACGGTAGACTACAGAATTCATGACGGACATCACACCACGGACGTTCAACAGCATCTCAGAGCTGACCGCAGCGATCGGCGAGGACCTCGGCTACGGGGACTGGTTGGAGGTCACCCAGGACCGCATCGACGCCTTTGCCGACGCGACCGGCGATCACCAGTGGATTCACGTCGACCCCGAGCGCGCGAAGGACGGACCCTTCGGTGCGACGATCGCACATGGCTACCTGACTCTGTCGCTGCTCCCGCTACTGGCGGGCGACATCTTCACCGTGAACGGACCCAAGCTGGTGATCAATTACGGACTCAACAAGGTCCGCTTTCCCAGCCCGGTCAAGGTCGGGTCGCGAATCCGCGCCAACGCCGAGATCGTGTCGATCGACGACAGTCCGGCCGGGGTGACCATGGTGGTGCGCAGCACGGTGCAGATCGACGGTGTGGAGAAACCCGCCTGCGTCGCCGAGAACGTGCGCGTGCTCGTCTACTGAAATCACCGCCTGACTCATCACCGATGAGGGCAGCCGCTGCGTGCAGGTGAGCCGCGTAAACGAGCGTCGAGCCAACTCATCGCGTCAGGAAAGCCGATCACGGCGGCGGTGACGTGTTCGCCGACGACGTCACGGTATTGAGCGTTCGCGCCGAGTCGGCACTGTTCGAGGAACAGGTTGCGCGCCCCGGCGGCCGGTATCCACCACTCCTGGGCGCCGTTGTAGATGTAGAGCGGAACCGCCGATCGGGTGTCGGACATCTTTGTCACGCGGTAGATGTGTTCTGCGATGGGCGAATGGAACGGATCACCGACGTTCGCCATCAACTGCATCGGCATGAATGTGGCGCCCGCGAGGGCCTCGGGTATCACGCACACGTTCTTCAACGGCGACGGCGCAATCCACTGAGCAGGGTTGTTGGCCATGGTGAGGATCTCGGGCCGCTCACGGGCAATACCGAACGTCGCGGCATGGAACAGTCCCGTCGCGAGGTTGGCGTTCATACTGCCGACGAGCATGCGGAAGTCGGCAGGCACACCGCCCAGTGCCGCCCCGACGACGCGCGGCGCGAGTTCAGGCGCGTACCCGGCCAGGAGTTTCGCCGCGCCGGCGGTGGCGATCGAGCCGCCGGAGTATCCGCTCATCGCAATTGCGCTTTGCCCGAACATCTTCGGCTTCAGGTTCGACGCGGCGCGGATAGAGTCGAGCACGATATGACCTGCGACGACGGGCTCTGCATATGCCATCCGCGGGCCCTGGTGGTCGGGGATCAGCACGCCATAGCCGTGGGCAAGCGCGAGCTGCGTCGTCGGAGGCAGTAGGTCTGTCACACCACTTGCGATCGAAAAGCCATGGGCAAGCGTGTAACCCGGGTTGCACGCGGTCCCGAGTGAATCGATGGGGAGGTTGTTCAGGAGGATCGGTCGGGGTCCGCGCACCGGTGCGGACGCGGTAGGAGTTATCAGCGTCGCGGTACCGAAGCTCGGTTTTCCGACGGCGTCGGTGCTGCGGAACTTGATGAGCGTCGCCGACGCAATCGGCACGGTGACCACCGGCGCGGCCGGCGCGGTCACGTCGCGGGTCGCGATGACGGTGCCGGGCTGGAGGGAGCCGAGGTTCGACGGCCACCGGTCGAACATGGGATCCCCGGTCGGGGTAGGCAACGTCGCCTCGCGCAATTCTTGTGTCCGCCAAGACAACCCGGGTGACTGTGCGCGCAACGGGATGGTCGACAGATGTGGAAAGGGTGGTGCGGGGACGACGCGGTCGATGGTATCGGGGACCTGTTGGGGGATACCCATCATGTTCGGCGGATCCGCTGCGGCGACGCCCGGGGCAATCGCGGCGACAACACACGCCAGCAGGAAGACGGCGGCGGAGTTTCGCCGCGATGGGTGTCGCCGTGACGAACGCATGGCGCCTTGCCTCCAGACCGGGAGAAGGGAAGCACCCCCGACGGCTGCTTCCCCTCTCCCGCGCCCACCATAGGGCTGCATCCTGATCGTTCGACCCACAAATGGCTACGCCGTATGACATGTGATTGATCTGTAACCCTCGGACCGGGGTCCGCTTGTGCGACAAGAAGAGTTGTCGAGAATGCGTCGACTGCGTCATAGCGACTGCGTCGACTACGTCAAAGGCGACTGCGTCGACTGCGTCAGAGCGACATGTAGGGCGACACGCTGCTGCGATGCGAGTCGATGCGCAGGCTCGAGCCGAGCGGCGGGAATGCGCGCTGTGCACAGTGCTGGCGTTCGCACACGCGACATCCCGCGCCGATTGGGGTGATTCGCGCCTGCGGGCCGATTTCGAGGCCGTCCGAGTAGATCACTCGAGCGGCGTGGCGCAGTTCGCAGCCAAGTCCCAGCGCGAACGTCTTGCCCGGCTGGCCGTATCGCACCGCCCGCCTCTCCACTGTGCGTGCGACCCAGAAGTAGTCACGGCCGTCGGGCATTTCGGCGATCTGCGTGATGATCTTTCCCGGATAGGCGAACGTCTCGTAGACATTCCACAGTGGACACGTGCCGCCGCTCGACGAGAAGTGAAATCCCGTGGCGGACTGTCGTTTCGACATGTTTCCCGCGCGGTCGACGCGGACGAACGACCACGGCACACCACGGAGATTCGGGCGTTGCAGCGTCGAAAGTCGGTGGCAGATGGTCTCGTAGGAGACCGCGTAGAACGCCGACAGGCGTTCGATGTCGTAGCGAAAATCCTCTGCCGCACCGTGAAACTGCGTGTAGGGCAACAACACTGCGGCCGCGAAGTAGTTGGCCAGTCCGGTCTTCGCGAGCGCCTGCGCCTCGGTGTTGGTGAAATTCGCCTCGTCGACCAATTCGGTGAGGAGATCGTCGAATTCGACGAGCGCGAGTTCTGCGGCAAGTTTGAACGCCCGCTGGCCGGCCGACAGCGCGGCCGAGACCTCGAGACGTCGTGTCGTGGGGTCGAATCGGTGCAGGAGGTAGTCGCCGAGGTCGACGCGCGGCGCGATCGTCACCCCGTGGACGCGTTCGAGCCGGTCGGCGATCTCCCGTCGGACGTCGCCCGAGTGCATCCGCATGCGTGCGTTGAGCTCTTCTGCCGCGACGTCGAGTGCGTGAATGTAGTTGCGGCGCTGGTAGAAATAGTCGCGCACCTCCTCATGGGGTGCGGTTATCGATCCGCGCATGGCGCGGTCGCTGCGTTCGTCGGTCGCCGCGGCGAGCTGGTCGATCGCAATCCGATACCGGCGATGCAGATTCACCATCGCCTGCGCCATGTCGGGGTGAGCCGAGACCATCGCCGCGATCTCCTGCGGGTCGGCGGTCGTCGGCGCGGCCTCGATGTCGTCGTCGAGCAGCGCCTCGCGCAGTTCTGCGACGAGTCGGACGTCGTCTTGCGAGTCGAAGAACCCGCCGTCGACTCCGAAAGCCTCGGTGATCCGCGCCAGCACCGACGCGGTGAGCGGGCGGGCGTCGTGTTCGATCTGGTTGAGGTACGACGCGGAGATGCGCAGCGTCTGCGCCAACGCCACCTGCGACAGCCCGCGTTCGGAGCGGAGTTGCCGCAAACGCGATCCGACATAGGCCCTGTTGTTCATAGGTCGCCGCAGTTCATAGGTCGCCATTTCGTCGGACCCGCTCAGGGTACGGTGACCCGATGCGTGGGCGGTGGGTTCGACGGTGGGTGGCAGCGACGCTGCTCGGCTGCGTCGCTGCCACGCTCGCGGGCTGCGGCGACGATGACGCGGTCGTGACCGCCACGGCCGTCGCTCCCGCCGATCTGCTGCTTCGGCCCGCGCAGTTGCCTTCCGGCTTCGCGACGACGCAACTGACCGTCTCCGACCTCGTCGACTCCGACCGGGCCCAACTGGCCGCGGCACGCGCCGACGGTGTGGTGCCGCAGGAGTGCCGCCCAACCGCCGATACGAGCTTCACCGAGAAGGTCAGCGAGTCGAACTCAGCGGTGTTGGCGGCGAGCGCGGCCGACGTCGGGCTCGTCGAGCTGGTGTCCACCGTTCGACGCGACATCGACGACGACATCCGCACGAGGAGCGGGCAGTGCCGAACGACGCGAACCACCGTTGCGTCGGGAAGCCTCGCGGGTGCGACGGTCACCACCGAGTCGACGACGCTGCCCGACCCGCCGGAGGTCGCCAACGGTCCCGACGGACTCAGCGTCGAACGTGCTTTTCTCTCGCGGTCGGATGTGTCGACGGCACTGCCGGATTCGACGATCCGCAAGCAGGTCGGATATGTCGGATATGCGCTCGTGAAGCGCGCCGGAGGAGCGGTATTCACGGTCGCTCTCACGGTGAACGGCCCTGCCGGACGGGCGCAGAACCCGCCAGCCGACGCGGTGGAGCCGATGCCGTCGTCGGCCTTCGTTGATCTCTTCGGCACAGCCCTGAGCGCGGCCGCGCGGTGACGAGGAGTGGCGTCGGCGCCCGGGAGTACCTCGAACCGCAGTGTGAAACACGCCACATGTGAGGTGTCGGGAGTCTTTCCGGCGAGCGTCGACGCGGTGTGCCGCCGTGGGCGGGCCACCGCTGAGGCGTATCGAGAAAACGCAGTACGCGCGTACTTTTTAACGTCCTGCTGACGACTCTTCACATCTCCAGATTTGCAAAATTTGCAAATCTTCGCCACATGGTTGGCGCATTTTTGCAGTCAAAGGGGATTGGACCTGCGCGTTTCCGTTGTGGCACCCTTGAGTCAGGCGTTTCCGGGAAGTGCCGAAGAGTTCGCAAACTACGATCACACGCTGTGATGGTCGTCACACATGTGAGCTCGACGCGCGCCCGGAGGCCTGACACCACCCGGCCTGGATGCATTCCCTGGCAGCCTCGGCCGGGCCCATATAGGCCCCGGTCTCTGTGAGCCGGACAAGCATTCGTCCCGGGAGATCGGGACGAGCAGCACAACGAAAGCGAAGTGGCTAATGAGCAACGTCGGAAAGCCCCGCACCGCCGCGGAAATCCAGCAGGACTGGGACACCAACCCGCGGTGGAAGGGCATCACGCGCGAATACACTGCCGAGCAGGTTGCCGAGCTCCAGGGCACCGTCGTCGAGGAGCACACCCTCGCTCGTCGTGGCGCCGAGATCCTGTGGGAAGGCGTCAACAGCGACAACTACATCAACGCCCTCGGCGCGCTGACCGGTAACCAGGCCGTGCAGCAGGTGCGCGCGGGCCTCAAGGCCATCTACCTCTCGGGTTGGCAGGTCGCCGGTGACGCGAACCTCTCCGGCCACACCTACCCCGACCAGTCGCTCTACCCGGCCAACTCGGTGCCGGCCGTCGTGCAGCGCATCAACAACGCGATGCTGCGCGCCGACGAGATCGCCCGCGTCGAGGGTGACAACTCGGTCGACAACTGGGTCGTGCCGATCGTGGCCGACGGCGAAGCCGGCTTCGGTGGCGCCCTCAACGTCTACGAGCTCCAGAAGGCCATGATCAAGGCCGGCGCCGCCGGTACCCACTGGGAAGATCAGCTCGCCTCGGAGAAGAAGTGCGGCCACCTCGGTGGCAAGGTGCTCATCCCCACCCAGCAGCACATCCGCACCCTGACCTCGGCTCGCCTGGCTGCCGACGTTGCCAACACCCCGACCGTCGTCGTCGCTCGTACCGACGCCGAGGCCGCAACCCTCATCACCTCCGACGTCGACGAGCGCGACAAGCCGTTCGTGACCGGTGAGCGCACCACCGAGGGCTTCTACAACGTGAAGAAGGGCATCGAGCCCTGCATCGCGCGTGCCAAGGCCTACGCTCCCTACGCCGACCTCATCTGGATGGAGACCGGCAAGCCCGACCTGGAGCTGGCTCGCCAGTTCGCCGAGGCCGTCAAGAGCGAGTTCCCTGACCAGCTGCTGGCTTACAACTGCTCGCCTTCCTTCAACTGGAAGCAGCACCTGGACGACGCGACCATCGCGAAGTTCCAGAACGAGCTCGGCGCGATGGGCTTCAAGTTCCAGTTCATCACCCTGGCAGGCTTCCACGCCCTCAACTACTCGATGTTCGATCTCGCTTACGGCTACGCCCGCGAGCAGATGACCGCTTACGTCGACCTGCAGGAGCGCGAGTTCGCTGCTGAGGCTCGTGGCTACACCGCCACCAAGCACCAGCGCGAGGTCGGTGCGGGCTACTTCGACCGCATCGCCACCACGGTCGACCCCAACACCTCGACCGCAGCTCTGAAGGGCTCCACCGAGGAAGGCCAGTTCCACTAGGAACCAGCCCGCCTCTCTGAGGTTTTGCGCATCAGGCGGCTCGCAGCGTTACGTTGCGGGCCGCCTGTTGGCATATCTGGGGGCTTCCGGGCGTGCACCGGAGCTGCTCGTGTGCTCGCCAAATACGTTGTCGCGCATAGGTTATGGGCAGAGTGGATCGGGTCGGCGTTGATCTGAATGGAGGCAGTGGTGGCGGACGCATGGCGTGTCGGCGTGGTCGGTGCGGGCCAGATGGGCGCGGGGATCGCCGAAGTGTGTGCTCGGTCGGACGCAGACGTACTGGTCTACGAACCGACGCGTGAGCTCGTCGCCGGTGGCCGGTCGCGGATACTGCGCTCGCTCGAGCGGGGAGTGTCGAGCGGCAAGCTCACCGAGCGTGAACGCGAACAGGCGGCGTTGCGACTGCGATTCACCACCGAACTCGACGGTTTCGCCGACCGGCACGTCGTCTGCGAGGCCGTCGTCGAGGACGAGGCCGTCAAGACCGAGCTCTTCGCCGTCCTCGACAAGACCGTGTCGGATCCCGGTGCCGTTCTGGCGTCCAACACGTCGTCGATTCCGATCATCACGCTGGGCATGGCGACCCAGAACCCCGCGCGTGTGGTCGGCCTTCACTTCTTCAATCCTGTCCCGGTGCTACCGCTCGTCGAATTGGTGTCAACGCTGCACACGGGTGCCGACATCGTCACGCGCGCAGAGTCTTTCGCCAACGCGGTGCTCGGCAAGCAGGTCATCGCGTCTGCCGATCGGTCGGGGTTTGTGGTGAACGCGATGCTCGTACCGTACCTACTCTCGGCAATTCGATTGGTGGAGAACGGATTTGCCGACATCGAAGACGTCGACCGAGGCATGGTTCTCGGCTGTGCGCACCCCATGGGTCCGCTGCGGCTTGCGGACATGGTCGGACTCGACACCGTCACGGCGATCGCCGACCGCATGTATGCGGAGACAAAAGAGGCGCTGTACGCACCGACGCCGTTGCTGTTGCGCATGGTGGAGGCCGGACACCTCGGCAAGAAGTCGGGGCGTGGCTTTTATCAATACGCCGACGACCAGCAGGCACGATTCTGACTGTGTGCGGTATCACAGCGATTCGACAATTAGTGCTAGCAGATTGCTTGCAATAGCTAGCAAACGTGGCATACTGGTTTACGGAACCACTACAAGTGCTGGTGCGGCACCTATCGAGAGCAGAAGCGACAAAGTGGTTTGCCTCCTCGATATGCCTTGTGCCGCAACCTTTTTTGGTGACCAATGACTAAGGAGATCGCCATGACCACCACCGAACGCAATCTGCCCAGCCCGTTCTATGCCGTGGTTGGCGCGGGAGACCTTGCACTCAAGCAGGTGAGCGACGCTGTCACGCAGATCAAGGAGCGCACCGAGGCTGCGGGCGAGACCGCTCAGACCCGCTTCGAGGAGACCCGCGGCCGCCTGAACGCGCTGCCCGAGGAGCTCCCCGGCACCATCGAGTCGACCATCGACGACCTGCGCACCAAGCTGTCGCCCGAGGAACTGCGCAAGGTTGCCGACGGCTACGTCGAGTTCGCCACGACCATCTACACCTCGCTCGCCGAGCGCGGCGAAGAGGCCGTCGGCCGCCTCTGGCAGCAGCCGATCGTGCAGGAGGGCCTGACCCGCGCGGAGAAGACCTACAACGACGCCGTCGACCTGACCGAGGACGCACTCGGCGTGGTCTCGCATCAGACTCGCGCCGTCGGTGAGCAGGCTTCGAAGCTCGCCACGCTGGTCAGCACCCGCGTCGGCGAAGCGGGCGATGCCCTCGATGACGCCGTCGACGATCTCAGCGGCAAGGTCGAAGAGGCCGCCCTCGAGGTGAACGAGAAACTCGACGAGGCAAGTGCAGCGGTCACCGAGGCCGGCAAGACCGCCAAGGCCCGTAGCGCGACCGCAGCGTCGAAGATCGACGGTGCCGCAGGCGCGGTCGAGGGCAAGGCGCGCACCGCAAATGCGTCGCCCGCCAAGAAGATTGCCGCCAAGCGGACCACCACGGCTGCTCCGGCAAAGTCGACCACCGCGACCAAGTCGACCACCGCCAAGAAGTCGACCACGGCCAAGAAGAGCACCAGCTAACCCATTTCGGGTAGCAGAGTTCGCGTCCCGCGTACTCGGACCTCACGATCGATGATTCGATCGTGCAGCGTCCGAGTCGCGGGACGCTCTGCGTTGACGAGACCATCCACGTGGCCGCTAGCCGGGTGAGTCGATGGTGAGTACGGCGAGGACGTCGTCGTCGGTGCTGTAGGTGTGCGGGCGGTCGCTGATCCATTGCAGTGATTCGCCTGCGCCCGCGGGCTTTTCGTCGCCTACGGGTCCAGCGACCAGGTTTCCGCGCACCACCCGGACATGTTCGACGACGCCTGCGCCGTGTGCGGGGGAGCGTCGGACTCCTCCGGAGGAGACGTGGAGCCAGAAGACCTCCGTCGTCGAACCGTCGTCGTGATGTTCGACTTGGAGTAACCGTGCGGTGAGGTGCGTGCCGTCGCCTTCGGTTCCCGACGCCTCGCCGAGGAGTGCCGTCAGTGGCACGCCGAGCGGGCCTGCCACGGCATAGAGCGTGTCGAGGGTGGGGTTGCGTTGTCCCGCTTCGAGTTCGGAGAGTGAGCCCTTGCCGATCCCGGCGGCGCGGGCGAGTGCGGACAGGCTGAGGTTGCGTTCGATGCGTAGCGCGGAGATCCGCTCACCGACGTCTCGTCGTCGATCATCACGCTTCGAGTCGCTCACAACTCCGTCGACCACGTGCCTGCCTTCCGCTTCATTCGTCGGTCGCGGTGGGCACCGCTCCCGAGTGTTCTGTTTACAGAACGATACCGCTATGCTGGCATCGTGACCACACAGCAGCGGGTGTCGAACACCGAGCCGATCGTCGCAGGCATCGTCACCGCGCTCGTCGGTTTCACCTCGTCCTTTGTGGTCGTTGTCTCCGGGCTCCGCGCTGTCGGCGCGTCGTCGACGCAAGCCGCCTCGGGTCTGTTGGCGCTGACGGTGACGTTCGCGCTCGGCATCATCGTGCTGTGTCTGCGCTATCGGATGCCGATCACCCTGGCATGGTCGACCCCGGGCGCAGCCCTCCTCGCGGCGATGGGCGCGAGCTACCACGCGGGCTGGCCAGCCGCCGTCGGAGCATTTCTCGTCGTCGGAGTTCTCGTCCTCGCAACGGGATTGATCCCGGCGCTCGGCGATCTCATAGCGAGAATTCCGACTCCCATTGCACAGGCGATGCTCGCGGGCGTGCTGCTGACCCTCTGTCTGGCGCCGATCAAATCCCTTGCGGTGCAACCGTTGCTGACCATTCCGATTCTCGTCGTGTGGTTGTGTGCCACTCGCTGGTTGCCGCGCTGGGCGTTGCCGCTCGCTCTGATCACGGCACTCGTCGTGATCGGAATCTATCTCGCGGTGCACGGCGTCGACTCCGCGGCGCACACCGAGTGGTGGCCGCAGATCACTTGGACCACACCGCATTTCGACGCCTCGGCGATCGTCGGGATCGCGATCCCGCTCTACGTGGTCACGATGGCATCGCAGAACGTGCCAGGCGTTGCGGTGTTGAAGTCGTTCGGCTACCAGACCCCGTGGCGGGCTTCGATGTTCGTCACGGGTACCGGAACGGTCATCGGCGCGCCGTTCGGTGGCCACGCGATCAATCTGGCGGCGTTGTCGGCAGCGCTCGCCGCAGGTGACGAGGCCGGACCGGATCGTTCTCGACGCTGGATCGCCGGGATCTCGGCGGGCGTGTCGTACCTGATCCTCGCAGCACTGTCGGGGGTGCTGGTCACGATCACGGCGATCGCGCCGCACGGTCTGCTCGAAACTGTTGCGGGACTGGCGCTACTCGGCACCTTCGCCTCGGCGCTCGTCGGTGCGCTGGCGCAGGAGGAGTATCGGATTCCCGCCGCACTCACGTTTGTGACCGCGGCCGCGGGAATCTCGTTCTGGGGCATCGGTGGAGCGTTCTGGGCGCTCGTCGTCGGACTCGTGGCGCACACGGTGCTTCGACGCCGCGACGAGTCGGGCGCCGGATCGGCTACGCGGGACTGAACCTTGCGCGACCTAACTGACGTAGAACCAACGCGCTCAGACGGATTCGGCGAGCCGCTTCTTCTGGGCCTCGATGTCGAAGTCGGCCTTCGGCCATTCGAGGTCGAGCCCTTGCAGTGCGGAGATCAGCAGTTCGCAGATCGCGAGGCGCGAGAACCACTTCTTGTTCGCGGGAATCACGTACCAGGGTGCGGCGTCGGAGTCGCAGCGATCGAAGATCGCCTGGTATGCCGCGAGGTAGTCGTCCCAGAACGGGCGTTCGTCGATGTCGGCCGGATTGAACTTCCAGTATTTGTCCGGCCGTTCGAGGCGCTCGGCGAGACGCGTGCGCTGCTCCTCCTTGGAAACGACGAGCGCACACTTCACGATGGTCGTTCCGGTCGCGACGAGGTCGTCCTCGAACTCGTTGATCGTCGCGTAGCGCCCTTCCCATTCCGATTGCGGCACAAGGTTGTGCACTCGCACGGGCAGCACGTCCTCGTAGTGGGAGCGATCGAAGATGCCGATGCGTCCCGCAGGCGGCACGGCCTTGCGGATGCGCCACAGGAAGTCGTGTTCGAGCTCTTCGGGCGTCGGCTTGCCGAAACCCTTGATGGACAAGCCCTGTGGGTCGACGAGGCCGCCGACGTGACGCACGATCCCGCCCTTGCCCGCAGTGTCCATCCCCTGCAGCACGAGCAGGACCGATCGGTGATCGCCCGACCGGCCGTTGGCGAACAGCAACTCCTGGAGGTCGGCGAGCACCTCCCCACGCTCGGTGAGCAACTCCGCACCGCGGTCACGGTCGCCGTCGAAGCCGGGGGTCGAGTCGGGATCGAAGTCGGCGATCGGCCCGAGCGTCGATGCCCGCAGCGACTCGGTCGCGGGCGTCGTCCATCCAGCCTTCTTAGCCATCGAAGCTGACCTCCTCAGGTCTCGTCGGTTGTGTCAGCACGGGAGGGTCGGCGATGAACGCTTCGCGTGATCCGTTGACGCGTGCGATCCCGGTGACCGAACTCCAGACCATCATCGTCAGGTAGTCGATCAGGTCGTCGACGGGAAGCTCGCGGTCGGTCATCCACCAGTCGACGGCGCGCTGCATGCCGCCAACCAGAACGTGCGACCAGACCATGGCGCCCGACGTGTCCGCGGCGCGCTCCTCCATCCGCGCGACGATGGTCGCGGTGAGCAACTGCGCGACCAGACGTTCCGATTCGACGGTCCCGACAGACGACGTCGGAGAGTTCGTCAGGGCGAAGCGGTAGAGGCCGGGATCGTCGGCGACGGCTCGCACGTAGACGCCGATGACGGTTCTGGTCAGGGTGTACTCGTCGGCGTCGTCGGAGATCGCCTCCGCCAATCGAGGGAGGAGCGTTGTCTCGAAGAAGCGCACCGTGACCGCTGTGCCGAGGTCGTTCTTGTCGCTGAAGTATCGGTAGAGCACGGTCTTGGAGACGCCGATGTGCGTGGCGATCTCGTCCATGCCGGCGTCGGCTCCGAGTGCCCGCACGGCCTCGATGGTGCCGTCGGTCAACTCGCTGCGGCGTTCCTGTTTGTGCTTTTCCCAGCGCTGTCTGCGACCGTCCGGCTTGACCGCGTCGTCGGTGACCGCACCCAACAGGGCCTGTTCGACCCCGCGTGTCACATGTGCGGCAGCCGAAAGCGCAGTACGTGCCGCGGCCGCAGGGCTTGGCCGGTTGGGTATCACTCGGCCAGCCTAATCCCCGGGAGAGGGTAGAACTTATTGAGTGTCGACAGTGATTCCGGACGTATCCGGCCAACCGGGGCAGACGCCCGCGCGGGCGAAGGGGTCGTCGCCGGGATTCGGTGCCGCCGACGGACCGGGTGATCAGCGCCGCCGACGTGACCTCCGCAAGATGAAAGTGGTCTCGACCGGCTTCCTCGTGGTGGCCGCGATCGTCTACCTCTGCATGCGCTACCTCGAGCATCGCGACGGCGCCGACGTGGCGGCATGGGTGGGTTACGTGCGAGCGGCGTCGGAAGCGGGCATGGTCGGCGGACTCGCCGACTGGTTCGCGGTGACCGCGCTGTTCAAGCATCCGCTGGGCATTCCGGTACCGCACACGGCTCTGATCAGGAAGAAGAAGGACGAGATCGGAGACCAGCTCGGCGAGTTCATCGAAGAGAACTTCATGACGCCCGCCGTCGTCGTCGAACGTGCGGAACAGCTCGACATGCCGCGCAGAGTCTCGACGTGGCTCGCCGATCCCGCGAACCGTCCGCGGATCTCCGACGAGGCGGCACGCGCGATCAAGCTGGCCTCGGAGATGCTCGGCGACGAGGACATCGAGCAGTTCATCCAGGCCGTGCTGAAATGGGCGGCAGAGCCGGAATGGGCGCCCCCGATCGGCCGAATTCTGGAACAACTCGTCGACGAGGACCGGCTCGATCCGGTCTTCCAGTTGCTCTGCGACCGCGCCTACGACTGGGCCGTCGGAAGCCAGGACCTCATTGAGCGTGTCGTCGACCGCGACGTCGGACCGTCGTGGAAACCGAAGTTCGTCTCGACGCTCGTCGGCGACAAGATCTACCGAGAACTCGTCGACTTCACCTACAAGGTCAAGACCGATCCCGATCACGAGATGCGACGGTCGATGCATCAGTTCGTCGAACAGTTCTCACACGACCTCCAGCACGACCCCGTGATGATCGAGCGTTTCGAGGGCATCAAGCACGACCTCGTCGGTAGTGCCGAGGTCGCCGACGCGGCGTCGACCGCATGGAACACCGGCAAGGCGGTCATCGAGCAGATGCTCGAAGACCCCAACAGCACGCTGCGCAACACCCTGACCGACGCCGTCATCCGACTCGGAACGCGCATCCGCGACGACCGCCCGCTGCAGGAGAAGATGAACGGCTGGGTTGCTCGGGTGGCTCAGCACGTCGCGACGAACTACTCCCGCGAGATCATCTCCGTGATCACCGAGACCGTGCGGGGCTGGGATGCCGACGACACCAGCCGGAAGATCGAACTGCAGGTGGGGCGCGATCTTCAGTTCATCAGGATCAACGGCACCGTGGTCGGTTCGCTGGCCGGACTCGCGATCTACACGGTGTCGGTTCTGATCTTCGGGTGACGTGACTGCTTGCACGAGCTAGCACGCACCCCGATACTGGCATGGGGCAGCGAGTATCGGGAGTGAGAAGCAGTGCAGAGCAAACCAATCCCATCGAACGACGACGCGAACACCGGGTCCGACGACGCGGGCGAGGTCGTCGAGCAGACGGTTGACGAGGCTGTCGAGGCGGCAGGGGATGAGGGTTCGAGCAACCCCGTCGAGACGGTCGCCAACGCGGCACAGGACGTAGTCGCGACGGCGGCGCAGGACATCGGTTCGTTCATCCGCTCACAGCGTGTGGCAGCGGAGGTCTCGCTGCGTCAGCTTGCCGACCGTGCGGGAGTGTCGAATCCGTATCTGAGTCAGATCGAGCGCGGGCTGCGCAAACCGTCTGCGGATGTCCTGGCGCAAATCGCCAAGGGACTGCGTGTGTCCGCCGAGGTGCTCTACGTGCGCGCGGGCATCCTCGAGGAACGCCCCGCGAGCCCCGTCCGTGATGCGCTGCTGATCGACACGTCGATCAGTGAACGGCAGAAGCAGATGCTGCTGGAGATCTACGAGTCCTTCCAGCGCGAGAACCGCGAGAACGACGCAGACCCGACCGTCGGCAAGCACGACTAGAGTGTGATTCGTGAACTTTGTGAGCTTCATGGCTGCGGGCCAAAACCTGATCCTGTGGGTGCTGACCGTCGTCGCAGGTGTTGCGGCGATCGTGTCGCTGATCCACGCGTCGATCCAGCGCTCCGACGCCTTCCCTGCCGTCGATCGGCAGAAGAAGGTCATCTGGGTGGCGATCCTTGCCGCTGCAACGGTGTTCATCTGGTTCTTTCAGGCGCCGTCGCTGTTCTATCTGATCGGCGTCGTGGCCGTCCTGGTGTACATCGTCGATGTGCGGCCCCGCGTCGACTCGATTCAAGGGAAGTCCTGGTTTCGGAAGGTCGGGCGCTAGTGACGTTGGGGGCCCGAACTGCCTGAATCGCTACGTGTCGATCCCCTGCAGGGAGTGGCGGGAGCCACGATGGGTGGCGAATACACTCTGATTCATGGCTGAGTATCGGATCAACGAGCTCGCGGACGCGTCGGGAGTCAGTGTTCGCAACATCCGCGTGTATCAGGACCGCGGACTGCTCCCGCCTCCGACGATCCGCGGCCGCACCGGTTGGTACTCCGAAGAGCATCTGGTCCGCCTCAACCTGATCTCCCGCATGCTCGAGCGTGGCTACACCTTCGCGACGATCAGTGAACTCCTGCATGCCGCCCACTACGGGATGAAGGTCGAGCACGTGCTGCGCGGCGAGCCCAAGGGCGGCCGCTTCCGAAACTTCAAACGCGCCGCGACCATCACGATCACCGAACTGCGCAAGACGCTCAATGCCTCGGACAAATCGATCGCGCTCGGCCAGAAACTCGGTCTGTTGGTCAAGGACGGCGCCCACTACGCAATCAAGAATCCCGAGGTCCTCGAGGGTGCCGAAGTTCTGGTCAAGAGCGGCATCGACATCGATGTCCTGCTCGATCGGTTCGTCCGTGTGCAAGACGACCTCGAAGACGCGGCGCGCAGTTTCGTCTCGATCATCACCGACAAGTACTTCGACGAGAAGCTGCCAGAACTCGGCGAGGCCAACGTCAGCAAGATGGCCGAACTCATCCAGACGGTCCGACCGATGGCCCACGACATCGTCGAGACCACGTTCCGCAAAGCCCTCGACGACGAGATCTCCAAGGCCATCGGCGAGGCGTCGACCTACTTCGACGCCGCGTCAGGCGGGCCCGAGGCAGACACTGACGGGGAACCGGCCGAGGCGTCGACCTATGAGCCATCGCCGTCGAATCTGACAACGGGTAGTGTTACATCGGAAGATGTCATTCGCGAGTAGCGAGCACCACACGGGGCGGAGTGGAGACGTATGAAGACTCGGAACTGGGCGCTCGGCGCCGCAGCGCTCGGCCTCGGCGGAGTGGCCGTCGGCGCAGGCACCAACCTCGCTGGAATCGCGCGCGGCGTGATGGCGTCGGCTCCGGCCCTCGACGATGGACCCGACGACCTGCTGGCCGACCCGACGGCACCTCGAGTGCAGCGCAGCGTGGAGAGCATCGACGGAACCAGGCTGAACGTCGAGTTGTACGGGCCCGATCCGGGTGCGGCCGACACCGGCGACGTGATCGTCGCGGTACACGGGTGGACCTGCAACACCCACTACTGGAATCCGCAGATCAACCACTTCGCGGGTGAGCGGACCGTCGTCGCGTACGACCAGCGCGGGCACGGGCTCAGCGAACTCGGACGCCGCAGACCAACCGTCGACACCCTTGGTCACGACCTCGACGCCGTGCTCGGTGCGGTTGTCCCGCCCGGCCGCAAGGCGATCCTCATCGGCCACAGCATGGGTGGCATGACCATCATGTCGTGGGCCAAGCAGCACCCGGAGAAGGTGTCGACGACGGTGTCGGCGGTGGTGCTCGCGTCAACGGCGGCGCGCGGCGTGATGCAGAACCATCTGCTCATCCCCGAGGGGCTGCCGCGATACAGCAGGCCGTTCGTGCCCGCGGTCAGTCGGCTCGTCACCAGTGCGTCGACGCCATTGCCGCACGGCCAGTTCACTTCTCGCGTTTCCCAGTACGTGACGCTCGGCTCGGCGGCGCGCGCATCGCATGTGGAGTTCGTCGACACGATGATCATGGCGTGTCCGCCTCGCGCGCGTGGGCGCTGGGGTGCGGCGATGGGCCGCCTCGACGTCGAGGCCGGACTCGAGGCCCTGAGTGTTCCGACAACCGTGATCGTGGGCACCGACGACCGACTCACCCCTCGCCGACACGCCGATGAGATGGCAGACATCTTGCGCCGCAACGGTTCTCTGCGCGACCAGGTCATCTTCGACGGCGTCGGGCACATGTCGACGATCGAGGCGGCGCAGCGCGTCAACGAGCTGCTCGACGACGTCGTCGGCGAGGTGTCGCGCACGCAGGTGCAGGCCGCTCACCTCTGAGGTGTGTTGATCGAGCCGTCCCGGTCAGAGTGAGCAGTTCACCAGGACCGGCTCGGGGTGCAGCGTGACGCCGAACGCCTCGCGCACGCCATTGCGTACGTCGCGCGCGAGGTCGAGGAGTTCGTCGGCGGTCGCGCCGCCCCGATTGGTCACTGCCAGTGTGTGTTTGGTCGACAGGCGCGCGGGGGAGGCCGGTCCCGGGTAGCCCTTGGCGTAACCCGCGCGTTCGATCAGCCAGCCCGCCGAGAGTTTGACCCCATCGGTGACGGGGAACGAGGGCATCGAGATGTCTGCGCCGACGCGGTCGCGGATGCGCGCAATGACGGCAGGCGCGTCGTCGGATCCGATGATCGGGTTGGTGAAAAACGAACCGGCACTCCAGGTGTCGTGATCGTCGGCGTCGAGCACCATGCCCTTGCTGCGGCGCAGTCCGAGGACCGTGTCGCGAACAAGCGACGCGTCGACTCGTGAATCCCGCGCGACGTCGAGCCGGTCGGCGAGGTCGCGGTAGCGCAGCGGTGCGCTGAGCCGATCGTCGTTGAGCCAGAACGAGACGGCGACGACGACGAAATCGTCGCGGTACTTCAAGTTGCTCGTCCGATAGCCCAGTCCGAGTTCGCCAGGCGACACCCAGCGCAGCGTTCGAGCTCGCCTGTCGAGCACCTGCACGCTTCGCAAGATGTCGGCGACCTCGACCCCGTACGCGCCGACGTTCTGTACCGGTGTGGCGCCCGCAGCGCCCGGGATTCCCGAAAGACATTCCAGCCCACCGAATCCCGCGTCGATCGTTGCTTCGACGAGAGCGTCCCACGCCACCCCGGCGTCGGCGGTCACGTGCGCGCGGCCCGATTCGCGTCCGGTACCGAAATCGACGTGTCCGCTCTCGATCACGACGGCGGTGCCCTCGAATCCGTCGTCGGAGATCAACAGATTCGATCCGCCGCCGATGATGAGGACCCGTTCGGACTCGGCGTCGAGCGCGGTGATCTCCTCGACGACGCTGCGAGTATCCGGGCAGTGCACGATCGCGTGCGCCGGGCCGCCGACCCGCAACGTGGTCAGATCGGCGAGCGGCGCGGACTGCAGGGCGGAGGGGTTGTCGATCACGGTGTAACGGTAACCGAGCGGGCGCTGTCGTGGCCGATGGTGCACGGCGGCTCGGGTAGTCTCCTCAGTCATGGCGAGCACGCTGAATCACACCGTGACCTACACGTTCTCCACCGCGCGGTACTGGGAGATCATCACCAACGAGCAGTACTGGCGTGATCTGCTCCAGATCATCAACTCGAGTCACGGCGTGCTCGAGTCGTTCTCCCTCGACGGCGACACCGTGACCGTCGAGATGAAGCAGGGCATCCCCGAGGACAAACTGCCGTCGATGATCACCAAGGTTCGCCCCGGCGACCTGGAGATCCCACGCCGCAACGTGTTCACCCGCAACGGCGAGACCATCAGCGGGACCATGACCGCGTCGGTCACCGGCGCACCCGCGACGGTCGAGGCCACGGTGTCGGTCACAGGCGATCCCGCGTCGATGCAGTACAGCGGCAGCGCAACCGTCTCGATCCCATTCGTCGGCAGCAAGATCGAGAAGGCCGTCATCGACGAGCTGACCAAGTTGCTCGACGCCGAGCACGACGAGACCGTCACCTGGGAGCAGTCCAACCACTGAGCTCGACGTCGAGTCAGCACGGTGCGGGCAGGTCGGCGCCGGTCCCAGTTTTTGATGGCCGTACCGTGCTCGGTTAGCCTGAAACCCATGGCACGACGGCTTAGTTACTCAGCGCGCTACTCGCACCCCGTGGAGAAGCTCTACGAAGCGCAGAGCACAAAGCAGTACTGGGACGACATGATGGCGGGGTTCCAGATGATCTCGCCGCACTGCGAGGTCGAGGATTTCCGATCCGACGAGACCGGCATGAGTGTTGTCCTCAAGCAGACCATCGGACGTGATCAGCTCCCGGCACTGGCGCAGACAGTGCTGATGAAGGACATGGTCATCACCCGCGAGGAGTCGTTCGGTCCGTTCGACCCCGACAACACCAAGGGCGACTACAACGCGTCGATTCCCGCCGGTCCCGGCAGCCTCAACGGCTGGCAGGAACTGTTTCCCACCGAGACGGGCTGCACGATCCGCAAGACCACCGAGGTCAAGGTGTACATCCCGTTCGTCAACGGCAAGCTCGAGCAGCTGATGCTGGTCAACCTCGTCGACCTGTTCCGCGCCGAGGCCGAGTACGCCGCAGACTGGATCACGAAGAACCTCTAGCGCGTTGCCCCAGCGCGGCTCCGACAAGCCGACCGGCCGAATCACCCGCGGCACGACGAACATCAACCGTCTGCGCCGCGTCGACCGTTGGATGGCGACCGATCCGTCGGTCCTCGCCGCGCTCGACGAGGTGAGCGCACCGCTCGTCGTCGACCTCGGCTACGGAGCGCGACCCGACACCACCGTCGAGATGGCGCAGCGGCTACGAGCCGTGGCGCCCGATCTGGAGATGGTGGGTCTCGAGATCGATCCCGAGCGCGTCGTCGAACCTCGTGACGGCGTGCGTTTCGGTCTCGGCGGTTTCGAACTCGCGGGACTGCGACCGCAGGTCGTCCGAGCGTTCAACGTGCTGAGGCAGTACGACGAAGACGAGGTGTGGCCCGCATGGCGTCGGTTGATGAATCGGCTCGGGCCGAGCGGCGTGATCGTCGAGGGCACCTGCGATGAACTCGGTCGACGCTGCACGTGGGTCTTGCTCGACGCCGACGGCCCCCGCAGCCTCACCCTGAGCTGGGCTCCCGCGCACACGAGCCGACCGTCGGAGGTCGCCGAACGACTACCCAAGGCGCTCATCCACCGCAACGTGCCCGGCGAGCCCGTGCACGATCTGCTCGTCGCCGCCGACCGGTGCTGGGATATCGCCGCTCCGCACGCCGCGTTCGGGCCGCGTGCGCGGTGGCGCGAGACGCTACGGCTCTTGTCCGAGTCGGGTGTTCCGGTCGAGCCGGTCCGTAGACGCAGCGTCGACAACGTGCTGACGGTTCCGTGGTCCGTCGTTGCACCGACGAGCTAGCCGAGACAGTCTCGACGGTCGGGGCCGGCAACTACGCTTGCCACATGCGCATCGCAATGGCACAGATCAACTCCAGCGATGACCCGGGCGCCAATCTCGTCGTCGTAGCCGACGCCGCGGCGCGGGCCGCTGCCGACGGAGCCGACCTCGTCGTGTTCCCGGAGGCGACGATGTGCCGGTTCGGGGTTCCGCTGGGCCCGATCGCCGAACCGCTCGACTGGCCGTGGGCCTCGCGGGTCTCGCAGATCGCCGTCGACCAGCAGATCGCGATCATCGCGGGCATGTTCACCCCCGCCGACGACGGCCGGGTGTTCAACACCCTGCTGATCGCGCATCCCGATGGTCGTCGGGAGTCGTACGACAAGATCCACCTCTACGACGCATTCGGGTTTCTCGAGTCCCGGACCGTGGCCGCCGGCGACAAACCGGTGATCGTCGACGTCGCAGGCACCGCGGTCGGCGTCGCCACCTGCTACGACATCCGATTCCCCGACCTGTTCACAACCCTTGCCGAGCGCGGCGCGCAAGTCATCGCGGTGCCCGCGTCATGGGGTGCGGGGCCGGGGAAGGTCGCGCAGTGGGAAGTGCTCGCGACGGCGAGGGCACTCGATTCTTCGTGCTACGTGGTCGCGGTCGGGCAGGCAGAACCCGAGGATCCGGACCTTGCGCGGGGCAGTACACCAACCGGTGTAGGCCACAGCCAAATCACAGATCCCTTGGGTACGGTGGTCGCCGCGTACGGGTCCGGAAAATGTGTCCGGGCTCACGACATCGACCTAGCGGCGGTGGAGACGGCACGGACGCGCATCGCCGTCCTCGCCAACCGGAAATCCATCTGACCGATCTCGGCCCAAGCCATCACCACCGAGCTTGCGCGCCACAGATCGACGACCACGGACCGGAGGTGCTCTGACCATGACCGACAACGAGAAGGAACCCCAGGCGCGGCCAGGCGACGCCGACCCATCGGCAACCCCCGACAGCGAATGGGCGCCGGTGGCCGACTCGACTTCGTCGTCGACGACCGGTGGGGCCTCATCAACTGATCAACCGTCAGCTCATCACGCGTCATCTGATGACGCGCCAACCGATCACGCTCCCGCCTATCACGCCCCGACCGAGCAGTTCGCCGCGGCACCGACCGAGCCCGGACCGCGGGCGTACTCGGCGACCGACGGTGGTACCCGGTCATTCGAGCAGGGGACGGCGACGACTGTCATCGATCCGGCCGACCCCGCAGGCGAGCCGGTCCTTACGTCACCTGTGCGTCGGCGTCGCACCGCCAAGATCATCGGCATCACTGCGGCTGCGCTCGTCCTGGTGCTCGTGATCGGCGCGGTGGCGTCGGAGCTGATCCTGCGTAAGCGGGTGACCGACTGTCTCGAACAGCAGTTCAGCAGCCTCACCGGGGTGCCGACGAGCGTCTCGCTCAGCAAGAAGCCGATGCTGCTGCAGGCCACGGGAAGTGAGATCCCCTGGGTGCAGGTCGACACCGCGAACGACTCGGGCGCGACCAGGTTGCACATCCGCGCGGACCGGATCGACGCCGATGGCGACAAGACCACCGTCGGCTCGCTCGACGGCAACGGATACGTCCCGTTCTCTCGGGTCGTCGAACTCGGTAAGCAGGAGACCGGCGGGAACGGCACGGGCACGGGCACAGGCGGCACCGGCACGAACGGCACCGGAACCGATCAGAGTGGTGCCGGTGGGATCGTCTCGGGCGCGAACATCGAGTCGATCACCGGCAACGAGGCAGACGGCACCGTCGACGTCAGTACGTCGTTCAACCTGGGATTCATCCCGATCCCGGTGAGCGCGACGATCAAACCCACGACAGAGAACGGTCACATCAAGTTCGAGGTCGTCAAGGCCAACGCCTTCGTCTTCGGCATCCCCTCCGACTACGCCCAGCAGATCGTCGACGGTGTGTCCAAGTCGATGTTCGGCCCGTTCTTCGATCAGGTGAACGTCAAGAACCTCAAGGTGACCAACGACGGCGTCGACTTCGCTGTCGACGGCGACAACCTCACGCTGACCAGTTCCGCCACGGGCGGCAACGAGAACTCGGGCGGCTGCAACGTCATGTGATCTTCCGCGACCGATCCGGGACCAATCCCTGGCCAACCGGGCCAGTCGACGACGTTGTCGCAGGCCGGACTCGCGCGGCATCGGTACCCTCGAAGGGGGATGTCCGATTTTCTGCCACGATGTCCACTCGCCCCCGTGTTGGAGGAGAACATGACCGCGCTGCTCTTGATCATCATTGTCGTCGTCCTCGTTGTTGGGGTGGTGGTGGTGTCGCAGCAGCGTTCTGGCGCGAGCAAAGCCCGCAGCCTCGACGACGCCAAGGCCGATGCCCGACAGGTCATCGAACGTCTCGGCGGCCAGGTGTACATGCTGGTCGGCGACTCACCTGCGTCGAAGCAGGCGCTCGCCGATGCCGGGGAGCGCTACACGGCGGCAGGCTCGCAGATCGATCAGGCCAACTCACCCGCGCAGGCCCGCCTCGCGAAGCAGACCGCGATCGAGGGGCTCTACTACATCCGCGCCGCGCGCACCGCGATGAACATGGACCCCGGTCCGGCGATTCCTGAGCTCGACGGCCAGCGCAGCGCGGGCGCGGTGACCGAAGACCGCACCGTCGAGTTCGACGGACGCCAGGTCGAGGCCTCACCCGCCCCGTCGTCGCGGACCCCGAACTACTACCCGGGCGGCCGCGTCGCCGGACGACCCGTGCCTGCCGGGTGGTACTCCGAACCATGGTGGAAGCCTGCTCTGGTGGCAGGTGCCTGGGGCGTCGGCTCCATGCTGCTCTTCTCGACGCTGTTCTCGGGTATGCACGGAGTGCCCTACGACGCCACCGCATTCGAGAACGGTGCGGGCGACGGCTCCGACATGGCAGGCATCGACGGTGGCGGCGACTCCGGCGATTGGGGCGGCGACTCGGGCGACGGTGGCGGCGACTGGGGCAGCGGCGATTCCGGTGGCGACTTCGGCGGCGGAGATTTCGGTGGCGGCGACTTCGGCGGGTTCGACTTCTGACCGTCGACTGTGCGCTCTATCCCGCCGACTGTGCGCACTATTTAGCCGACTGTGCGCGAATCTAGTTGAACACCACGGTCTTTCGCCCGTGAACGAGGACGCGATCCTCGAGGTGCCAGCGCAGTCCGCGTGACAGAACGAGCGTTTCGATGTCTCGGCCCTGACGCACCATGTCGTTCACGGAGTCGTTGTGGTCGATGCGGCTGACGTCCTGCTCGATGATCGGCCCGGCGTCGAGGTCGGCGGTGACGTAGTGGCACGTCGCGCCGATGAGTTTCACACCGCGCGCGAACGCCTGATGGTAGGGGCGCGCTCCGACGAAGCTCGGCAGGAAGCTGTGGTGGATGTTGATGGCCTTGCCTGCCCACCGATCGCACAGCTGCGGCGGCACGATCTGCATGAAACGCGCCAGGACGACGGCATCGGGGTCGAGGTCGTCGACGATCGACGCCACCTTCGCGAACGCTCCCTGCTTGTCGCCCGCGGGGAACGGCACGTAATGGAACGGCACGCCGAACCGCGTCGTGAGGCCCTCGAGGTCACGATGGTTGCCGACGACGGCCTCGACGCGTGCGGGTAGTTCGCCCCGATCGGCGCGGCCGAGCAGATCGGTGAGGCAGTGCCCCTCCTTGCTGACGAGCAGCACCACCGACTTCTGCACTCCGCTGTCGGTGAGTCGCCACACGGTGTCCGGCCCGAAGTCGGCGATGGCTTCGGCAAAGCGCTCGCGCAATTCGTCGACGCCGGTCGAGACGGAGTCGGCGCGGACGGCTTGGCGGGTGAAGAACCAGCCGGTGTCGGGGTCGGAGTGGTATGCGGCCTCGGTGATCCAGCCGCCGACGTCGGCGAGGAACGTCGAGATCCGCGCGACGATACCGGTCCGGTCCGGACATCCGAGGGTCAGCACATACCTTCGGCTGGAGGAGTCTGGGTTGGAGGTGTCTGCGAGGGTCACGCCACTCAGTGTGCCAAGCTCGCCTATGTGACCAACACCGACCTGAGGCGCGCCGACGTCGCCGCGATCGTCGACCACACACTCCTCAAACCAGAAGCCACCCGCGCCGATGCCGAAGCGACGGTCGCCGAAGCTGCCGACCTCGGCGTCTACGCCGTCTGCCTCTCACCGTCGATGCTGCCGATCGCGACGGGAGCTCAGAAGTCCTGCGTCGTTGCGGGCTTTCCGTCGGGTAAGCACCACTCGCTGGTCAAGGCTGCGGAGGCGCGGCTGGCCGTCGACTCCGGCGCCGACGAGGTCGACATGGTCATCGACGTCGGGGCAGCGCTCGCGGGCAGCTTCGAAGAGGTATTCGTCGACGTGCTGACCGTGCACGAAGCGATCGGTGAGGCGGCGGTGCTCAAGGTGATCGTCGAGTCGGCCGTACTCCTCGACGTGGCGGGCCCCGAGACCCTCGCCGAGGTGTGCCGTCGCGCAGTGGCGGCAGGCGCAGGATTCGTCAAGACGTCGACGGGTTTCCATCCGGCGGGCGGCGCGTCGATCGAAGCGGTGCGCATCATGCGTGACACCGTCGGCCCGACGGTCGGCGTCAAGGCCAGCGGGGGCATCCGCACCGCCGACTTCGCGGCAGAACTCATCGAGGCCGGGGCCAGCAGGCTCGGACTGTCCGGCAGCCGCGCGGTGCTCGACGGCTTCCCCGAGTAGCGTTCTGGAGCCTGCGGCCGGCCTGCGTGAGTAAATGTGTGCCGTATCGAAGGAATTGGGTGCTGCAGCACACACATCCTTCAATACGACACACATCCTCCGGTCAGCCGAGCGCGTGCTGCGCTGAATCGGCGAACGACTCCCACACGATCGACGACTACGCGGCTGCGCTGCCGACTGTCCTACGTGCATCGGTCATGGCGAGGTCGGCGTTGATCATCGCGCCGGCCTGCGTGCCCGCTGCGGCCGCTGCGCCGACCATGGCCATCGGATCTGCGCAGTTCCCCGCGGCCCACACGCCCGCGAGTGGGGTCCGACCGCCCATCTCCGTCGGAATGAACACACCCGTCGGCGTCGCGGTCGGTTCGCCGCCCAACGACTCGTACAGTGCGGTTCTCGCGACGAAACGCGGTGCGACGACCAGCGCGTCGAGTTCCACTTCGCTGCCGTCGGCAAAGACCGCGGCGCGAAGACGTCCCGATGTATCCGTGTCCAGCCGGGCCACCGGCCCTGCGGCGTGCTCGACGCCGAGTGCGTCGAACATCGCGCGGTCGTCGTCGGACAGCTGCGGCATGCCGTGATCGATCACCGTGATGTGCGGACTCAGCTGCCTGAACAACAGTGTCTGATGCAGCGTGGCCGGTCCCGTACCGAGGATTCCGATACGCCTTCCACGAACCTCGTACCCGTGGCAGAAGGGGCAGTGCAACACGTCTGTGCCCCATAGTGATTCGATGCCCGCGATGTCGGGTAGTTCGTCTACCAGTCCGGATGCCAGCAGCAATCGGCGGGCGCACAGCGTCGTTCCATCGGTCAGAGTTGCGTCGAAGGTGGTGTCTCTGTAGGGCTCTGCGCGGTCGAATTCTGTGCGCGTGACCGACTGTACCTCTCCCGAGATGATCTGTGCGCCATAGGATTGCGCTTCTTCGCGACCGATGGCGACGAGCTGCAACGGCGAGATTCCCTCGCGGCCGAGGAGGTTGTGTGCTCCCTCGGCGGGCGCGTTGCGGGGCTTGCCCGCGTCGATGACCGCGACCGAGCGTAAGGACCGGGCCAGCGCGACGGCGGCAGCCAAACCTGCTGCGCCACCGCCGATCACGAGCGCGTCATACGTGACAGCCGATGTCTGTGGCATGACAGTGCCTCCGTTCTCAGAGAGTTGTGTCAGTTGTGCTGTGCGGCTTGGTGATCCACATCCTGCGGCCGCTGCGGACGTTCAGGTCGGTGCGCCGAGCGAGTGACGACGGCGACTCGTCGTCCACGAGTGCATCGATGGCGGCGAGGTCGTCGGCGGTCAGGTCGTCGGCCAGGCCTGCTCGTATCCGCGACAGCCACGACGTGCCGTACCGGAGCACCGTCGGCGTGATCTCGGAGATCTCCACAGACAGGTCGAGGCCCTCGACGACGTCGAGATCCGCCTGTGAAAACGCCTGCGTCCAGTCCGCGAACGGGTCCATCTCCTGTGCACTCATCGCCGCGGCGATGCGCTCTTCGAGCGGGTTGCCGCTCGGCAAAAACATTGGGGGAGAAGTCATCTCGATGATGGCGAGAACCCCACCCGGCTTCAGATGTGCTGCCGCCGTGCGTAAGAAGGAGTCGGGGTCGGCGATGTGATGCAGAGACGACGACGCCCAGATGACGTCGGCGTCGGGGAGCGCTGCCGGCCAGCCGTCGTCGAGGTCGGCGATCGCGGTACGCACGCTCGGGTGGCCCGCCGCGTCGATGTGGGCGGTCATCTCGGGAGAAGCGTCGACGCCGATGATCTCCGCGGTCGGAAATGCGCGTACGAGGGCGCGAGCCCCGACGCCCGTGCCTGCGCCTACGTCGACGATCACCGACGGCTCACGCCCTAGCGTCGCGCGGATGTGGCCGGTTGCTGTGTCGAGGTATGCGCCCATGACGGCGGCGTCGAGTTCGAGCATCTCGACCATGTCCTCGCCCTGGTGCTCGTGCTGGTGCTGGTGTCCATGGCCGTGCCCGTGCGGGTGTGAATCGTGTCCCATGGCTCCGAGGTTAGCCAGCTCGTGCGCTTGAGGCATACAATTTTGCGTATGGAGCAAGAACTCGACGACGTCGTCCGGCAGCGCATCCGCGGCCTCCGACTCGCGAAGGGCTGGACGCTCGACTCGCTTGCCTCGCGTTGCGAGATGAGTCCGTCCACGTTGAGCAGGATCGAGACCGGTGGTCGACGCGTCGCCCTCGACCAGATCGTGGCCATCGCGCGCGCACTCGGCACGTCCGTCGACCAACTCGTCGAGCCGGCGTCCGACGAGGACGTGGTGATCCGGCCGCAGCCGCACGACAGCGAAGGCGTGACAGTGTGGCCGCTCTCCGGGTCGGACACGCCGGGCGGGGTGTCGGTCGCCAAGATGAGGATCGTCCCGGGGGCGCCCGTCGACCCCAAGAACCTCGGGGTGCATCCCGGGCGCGAATGGTTCACGGTGCTCTCGGGGACCGTCGAGCTCTGGCTCGGCGACCGCGTGATATTGGTTCCTGCAGGTCAGGCGGCCGAATTCGCAACCATGATCCCGCATGCGATCCGGGCCCGCGACGGTGCGGTCGAGATCTTGTCGATCTTCGACCATGACGGCGAGCGCGCCCACCTCGGTCCTGTGCGTCAGGCGTGGTCGACGAAAAGGGGCCAAGCAGCGAAGTGAGTCGAAGGTTCCTCACAGGTCTTCGACGGCACTAACACATATGCGATCGCTATTGTGTATTCGATGTCCGAGAATGTAATGCCCAGTCGCCGCACGGTGCTCGCCACCGGCGGTTTGGCGACGCTTGCGGCAGTTGTGCTCGCGGCGTGCGGTAAGTCGAACGACACCCAGGCGGCGAGCGGTCCCAAGAAGCCGACGGTCCGCGTCGAGTTCACGCCGTCGCTGACCGATGAGGCTGCGCCGAATCCGACCGCAAAGGTCGAGGTCAAGGCCGTTGACGGGGTGCTCAACCCCGACGTGAAGCTCCTCAACCCCTCGGGCAAGGCCATCGCGGGCACCATGTCCGACGACCGCACGACATTCATGGTCACAGAGCCGCTCGGTTACGGCACCACCTACACGTGGCAGGGCAGTGCGACCGGATTCGACCGGATGAGCGGCCCGGTAGAAGGCAAATTCACCACTCTGGACCCGAAGACGCAGCTCAACGTCGTCGTCAACATCGCAGACGGTCAGGAAGTCGGCATTGCGGCGCCGCTCATCCTGAAGTTCGACGGCACGGTCGACAACAAAGAGGCTGTCGAGAAGGCGCTCACGCTCACCACCGAGCCGCCCACAGAGGGAAGCTGGGCATGGCTCGGCGAGGACAACGGTTCGCGCGTGCATTGGCGGTCCAAGGAGTACATGGCTCCCGGCACCAAGATCCACATGTCGGCCAAGCTCTACGGGCTCGACCACGGCGACGGCGCTTACGGCGCGGCCGACGTCACCAGCGACTACGTGGTCGGGCGTTCGCAGATCGTCAAGGCCGAGGCGTCGAGTCACCAGATCGTCGTCGTGCGCGATGGCGCGACGCTGATGACGCTGCCGTGTAGCTACGGTCAGGGCGACGTCGACCGCAACGTCACGCGCTCGGGCATCCATGTGGTCAGCGAGAAGCACGAAGATTTCTACATGAGCAACCCGGCCGCCGGGTACTTCAACATCCGCGAGCGATGGGCCGTACGTATCTCCAACAACGGCGAGTTCATCCATGCCAACCCGCAAACCGTTGGCGTGCAAGGCGCGTCGAATGTCACCAACGGGTGTATCAACCTGTCGCTCGAGAATGCGCAGCAGTACTTCAACACCGCGATCTACGGCGACCCCGTCGAGGTGACCGGCACGCGGATCGACCTGTCGGAGGCCGACGGCGACATCTTCGACTGGATCTTCGACTGGCCGACCTGGAAGTCGATGTCGGCCATCAAGGGTGAGCCGCGCACGGCGTCGGCCCCCGCCACACCCAAGGGCGCCCCGACGTCCGTGGGCGCCCCCAACTGAGCCGAGACGGACTGATCGGTCCTACCCGGTACGCACGTTGCGGCGCGACGACGCCTGATCGCGTGGCCGGATGACGATCTGGTCGAGGTCGACGTGCGCGGGCCGGGAGGCGACGAATCCGACGACCTCGGCGATGTCGCCCGCGGTCAGCGGGGTCACTCCCGAGTAGACGGCGTCGGCGCGGTCTTTGTCGCCGCCGAAACGTACCAGCGAGAAGTCGGTCTCGACCATCCCCGGGCAGATCTCGGTGAGCCGAATCGGCTTGCCCAACAACTCGAAACGCAGCGTGCGGTGAAGCACGCCCTCTGCGTGCTTCGCCGAGGTGTAGCCGGCGCCGTTGTCGTAGACCTCGAGCGCTGCGGTTGAGGTGATCGTGACGATCAGTCCGTCGCCCGACGCCTCCAGCGCGGGCAGCAGGGCTTTGGTGACGCGCAGCGTCCCGAGGACGTTGGTCTCCCACATCCAGCGCCAGTCGTCGAGGTCTGCTGTCGCGACCGGGTCGAGTCCTTTCGCGCCTCCCGCGTTGTTGACGAGCAGGTCGACGCGGTCGAGACCGTCGACGAATCGGGCGACCGACTCGTCGTCTGTGATGTCGAGTTGCCTTCCGGTGCCGCCGATTTCGGCCGCGAGCTCGGTGATGCGGTCGACGCGACGCGCACCGACGACCACGTGGTAGCCCTGCGCTGCGAGCGTGCGCGCGATGGCCTCGCCGATACCTGAGCTGGCTCCGGTCACCACGGCGACCTTCGCGCCGTCGATGTGCGCTGCGAGGGGCTCGACGTCGGGCGAGGTCGTGGTCGGGTCGTCGGAAGGTGTGGTCATGGGCTTCACTTTATCGAGTCCGAGTCGTCCGACCGACGTCGCTGCGCGGGGTGCTGCTGTCAGTCGTCGGTGCGCTGCTACATTCAGCGCATGTTGCGTGGAGTCGTCCCGGCGACATTGCAGATAGGCTCGACGCCTGCTGCAGCCGTGCTGCACGCAATCCGGGTCAGTGCGCCGATCACCCGTGACCGACTGGCCGACATCACAGGGTTGTCCCCGGCAACCATCAACCGCCAGGTCACAGCCCTGGCGGGTCAGGGTTTGGTCACCGAGCGGCCAGACCTCGTCAGCCCCGGCAGCATCGGGCGCCCCAAGAATCCACTCACCCTCGACCGCGACACGCTGTGCGCTGCCGGCATGCACATCGGAGCGCGGCGCACCCTTTTAACCATCGTGGATCTGGGCGGGCGACCCCTCTACAGCCATGCGGTCCTCACCCCGCACGGCGACGCCGACACCGCCCTCGCCGAACTCTGCGGACAACTTCGCGAACTCGCCGACCGCTTCTCGGGTCGACGCCTGCTCTGGGGTGGGGCGGCCGTCGGCGGTTCGGTCGACGCGGCGTCGGGCACGGTCGATCATCCGATACTCGGGTGGCACCGCGCACGTCTCGGACCGGCGCTGGCAGACGCACTGGGTGTGCCGGTGTCGGTCTGCGAACATGTCGAGGCCATGGCGGCCGCCGAACTGCTGCTCGGGCAGACGATCGTCGACGCCGCGTCCGGCCTGTTCTTCTATGCGCGCGAGACCACCGGCATGGCCATGACGCTCAACGGGCGCGTCCACATCCCCGCACGGGGTGCGGGCAGCATCGCGCATGTGAGGGTCGACGCCCCGGTGCTGTGTCCTGGGCGAGCCGCGACGCTATCCGACGTCATCGGCAGCGAGCCGACGTTGCGGGCGGCGCGGCGATTGGGGATCTCGCCGGACGCATCACCGATCGTCGACGAACGCGCACGCATTCTCGGCGAGGTTGTCGCGACGTTCCGTGATGCGCTCAATCCGGATTCGGTCGTCGTCGCGGGCGACGCCTTCGCCGCGCATCCCCACGGCCTCGCGCCGGTGCAGGCGGCGTTCGACGCCGCGTCGAAGACGGACTGGCCGATGGAACTCACGCCGTCCCTGTTCGGGGTCACGGTGCCCGAGGGCGCGGCAATTGTGGTGGCGCTCAGCGTGATCTACGCAGATCCGGTGGCCTCGCTCTCGTAGCGGTTCATCCCGACCCGACGCCCAAACGGCGTGCGGTGCGCAGGGCCAGAGCGCAGATGTGACGCTCGATTACGCGTGATGGGCAATTCGCCCTTACAGTGAGCGATATGTCGAGCTCCCCCCTGACGCTGCCGCGTGACGTCTCCGCAACCATGTCGATTTCTGTGACCGCACCGACCGAACTCGAGATGCAGATTGCCGTGGCGAAAATGCCCGGCATCGAGCTCGACGAAAAGCTCGTCGTAGCCGTCAACGGCGACGAGATCACCCCGGAGGAGATCATCGATCCGCACGGCGGTCGAATCCATCGGCTGAACGTGGAGTCGGGTGTCGTCGCCGTCAACTACACCGCGTCCGTGACCGCACCGGCCGATCCGGTGGCGGTCGCACCGACGGACCGCTCGATGTACCTGCGCCCCAGCCGATATGCCGAGTGCGACAAGTTCTTCGGTTTTGCCGCCGGACAGTTCGACGCCTCGCTCCCCGCCGGTGAACTCCTCGATCAGGTGACCGCATTCGTCGAAGACCGCCTCGACTACATTCCGGGTGCCAGCGACCCGATCGACGGCGCCGTCGACACGCTGCTCGCGGGTGCGGGTGTGTGCCGCGACTACGCGCACCTCGTCGTCGCGCTGTTGCGCGCGTTGAACATTCCCGCCCGGTTGGTCGCCGTGTACGCGCCCGGGTGCGACCCGATGGACTTCCACGCTGTCGCCGAGGCGCTGATCGAGGGGCAGTGGGTCGTGGTCGATGCGACAAAGCTGTCGCCGCGACAGAGCCTCGTGCGCATCGCCACCGGCCGCGACGCCGCCGACACCGCTTTCCTCGACAACCACAACGGCTCGATCTCGCTGGACAACTACCAGGTCATGGCGACAGTCCGTGGCGAGCTGCCCATTGACAGTGGAAAAGAGCGCATCAGCATACGATGAACCCATGCATGCACTGACATGTCCCATCTGTAATGCGCTGTCGGGCTTTCTCGGACAGCAATGCCCCAACTGCGGCACGACGGTCGGCATCCACCTGCCGAGTCGATCACTGGTCGTCGCCTCTGACGACGGCGTCGACATCGACGGCGCACGCTGGGTGCGCTGCATCAATTGGGACAGCGGCTGCAACTGGATGACCCCTGCCGAGTTCTCCGAGGAGGACGCGGGGATGCGCGGCCGGTGCTTCCCGGATTCGTTGCTGCGCAAGATTCCTGACGCCGACGACCCGATCGGTCGCGAGAAGCTGCCATCTGCGCTGTCGGATCTGCGCATGCTGGTCTATCAGCTCGTCGATCTCGGGCTGCCGGTCGAACCCTTCTGGCGAACCGACGGCGGGCTGGCCTTCGATCTGCTGTCGAGCCAGACGCTCGGCAGGCCGGTGACGATCGGGCACGCCAACGGCGTCGTCACCATCGACCTCTCCGAGACCCTTGACGCGTATCGCGAGCGGCTGCGCGTGGATCTGGGCGAGGCGTACCGGACGATGCTCGGACACTTCCGGCACGAGGTGGGCCACTACTACGAGAGCATTCTCGTCGAGAACGGCGAGGGCGCCGACCTATACCTCGAGAAGTGCCGTGAACTCTTCGGCGACGAACGTGCGAGCTACAGCGACGCCATCGACCGTCACTACAAGTTCGGCGCGCCTGCCGACTGGGCCGAGTCCTACATCTCCGAGTACGCGACGATGCACCCGTGGGAAGACTTCGCGGAATGCTTCGCCCACTATCTGCACATCACCGGAACCATCGACACCGCACGGGAATCGGGCGTTCGGCTCGACAACGACCAGGTGCGTTTCGCGATGGACCGCGACATCATCCCGCTGGAGTCCTACGCCGACCAACCCATCGAACGTCTGCTGTACGACTGGAAGTGGTTGGGCACCATGTTCAACCGTGTCAATCAGGCGATGGGTGCGCGGCCGCTGTACCCGTTCGTCATCCCGCAACCGGTTGTCAGCAAGCTAGGCTTTGTCCACAAGGTGATCCGCGAAACAGACAAGCGCTCCGCGCACGACGACCCGCTGATCGACCCGGTCGCCGCACCGGCGTAAGTCGAGCCTAGAGGGCTTGCTTACGTAACTCGACGACGAGCGCGAGAAGTGTTGCGACGTCGTCGGTGTCGGCGATCCGGTAGCGGGCGCCGGTATCGCCGTCGCCCACCTTGACGCTGATGTCGTGCTCGCCGGTGAGGTGCGCGAACGCCTTCTCGTCTGTCACGTCGTCGCCGATGTAGACCGTTGCGTCCGAACCGAACTGGGTCTCCAATATGTCGAGCGCGTGACCCTTGCTGGTCTCGATGACCGCGAGCTCGATGACCATCTTGCCCTCGGTGACCTGAACCCCCGGCCACGACGCGGGCCCGGACCGCGCCTTCGCGAGGGCGTCGTCGGCGACGTCGGGTTCCGCGTTGCGCACATGCAGCGCGGCGCTGATCGGCTTCACCTCGACCGTCGTGCCCGGATGGGTGTCGGCGATTTCATTGAACGCCTTGACGATTCGATCGAGGAGGGCTCGCTCGTCGTCGGTGACCTGCTCGCCGAACCCGGTGGTGAACTCGGTGCCGTGGCTGCCGACCAGGGTGACCGAGTCGTCGTCGAGACCCGACAGTGCGCGTAGGTCGTGAAGCGATCGGCCAGAGATGACCGCGGCCTCGGTGTCGCGTAGCGCACCCGCGGCGCGGATCGCCGAGATCGACGCGGTGTTGGGCTTGGCGTCTTGCGGACGCGACACGATGGGCGCGATGCAGCCGTCGTAGTCGCTCGACACCAAGAGTCGAGACACGGTGACCGTGTGTGCGACGGCGTCACGCAGGTCGTCGGGAATTCCCGTGTCGCTCACGAATTCTCGTCCCCGCGGTCGGTGTCGTCTGTGCTGCCGCTGGAGACGAGCTGGACTCCGCGATTGGCCGACGACGTGGTCTCCGTTGTCGACGTGAGGGTGTCGAGGAAGCTCTTCGCCCATTTCTCGACGTCGTGGGTGAGTACTTGCCTGCGTAGTGCCCGCATGCGACGCTTGCCTTCGGCCTGTGTCTGCTCGACGGCTGCGACGATCGCGTCCTTCACCCCGTCGAGGTCGTACGGGTTCGCCTGATATGCGGTGCGCAATTCCGCTGCGGCACCGGTGAATTCACTCAGTACCAGCGCACCACCCAGGTCGCTGCGGCATGCGACGTACTCCTTGGCGACGAGGTTCATCCCGTCGCGCAACGGCGTGACGAGCATGACGTCTGCCACCACGTAGTAGGCGAGTAGGTCGTTGCGGGGCACCGACCGATTGAGGTACTCCACCACCGGATGGCCCACTTCGCCGTACTGTCCGTTGATGTTTCCGACGAGCTGCTCGATTCCTGCCCGCATGCGGACGTAGCTCTCGACGCGTTCGCGGCTCGGGGTCGCGAGCTGAATCATGACGGTGTCGTGTGGATCGATACGACCCTCGTCGAGCAGTTCCGACAGCGCGCGCAGCCGGACATCGATGCCCTTGGTGTAGTCGAGTCGGTCGACGCCGAGCAGGATGGTCTTGGGATTGCCGAGTTCCTTGCGGATGTCGCGGGCGCGAGATCGGATGTCCTTGGACTTCGACTGGGTGTCGAGTTCTCCGGAGTCGATCGAGATCGGGAAAGCGCCGACGCGAACGGTCCGGAAACCGACCTGCACCACGCCGAAGCGCGACCGGACGCCGACAGTGCCCTTGCTCGTGGCCTGGCCGGCGAGGCGTCGGGCCAGGTAGAGGAAGTTCTGTGCGCCGCCCGGCAGATGGAACCCGATGAGGTCGGCCCCGAGGAGGCCTTCGATGATCTCGGTGCGCCACGGCAACTGCATGAACAGTTCCACCGGCGGGAACGGGATGTGGAGGAAGAAGCCGATGCGCAGATCGGGGCGCAGCATGCGCAGCATCTTCGGGACGAGCTGAAGCTGATAGTCCTGCACCCACACGATTGCCCCGTGCGCCGCAGCCTTCGACGTCGCCTCCGCGAATCGGCGATTGATCTCGACGTAGGCGTTCCACCACTCGCGGTGGTACTCGGGCTTGACGATCACGTCGTGGTAGAGCGGCCAGAGTGTGGCGTTGGAGAAGCCCTCGTAGTATTCGGCGATCTCCTCGGCCGAGAGCGGGACCGAGCGGATGCTGATGCCGTCGACCTCGGCTTCCTCGGTGTCGGATTCGGCAGCTCCCGACCATCCGACCCATGCGCCCTTGTGCTTGCGCAGGATCGGCTCGAGCGCCGTGACCAGGCCGCCGGGACTGCGCTTCCAGGTGACGTTGCCGTCGGCGTCGACCACCTTGTCTACGGGCAGTCGATTGGCGACGACGACGAACTCAGAACCCGGGTCGTCGGATGAACCGGCCGGACCCAAGCGGGAATCGCCGGGTTCGGGGAGGCGTGCGCCGAAGGTGGCCTCCGTGTTGTGCACGCCCGACGTTGCGGGTGCGTCGGTGTCGGAACGCTCGGATACCTCTTCGGATCCCGGGTTCACGACTCAGGCGTTCTCGCCCGGAGCGATCCCCAACATGGACAGCAGCATCCGGCACTCGTCGGCGTCGGTGGCGTAGGCGGCGACAACGCGGCGTGCGGAGTTGGCGGTCTCGTCGGCCACCGGCTCCAGCTCTTCGTCGGCGATGTCAGTGGTCTTGGGGGGCATCTCGTCCTCTCGGCTTGCTGTTGCGCGAGGTTGTGCTGTGCGCAACACCCGATCTTACCCGCTGGCGATGGGCTGTACTTCAAGACCTCGTCGGGCCCGACACCTCACCAGCGTCGTCGTGCGGCGCGTGCTTCGCGACGGCGGCGCGCCCAGTCGGGTGCGACGGGCAGGCGGGGGCGTCGCAGCGTGCGTGCGACGAACTCGCCGAGCGTGACGCCCGCGGCCAGTGCGCAGCCGACGCCGAGCGCCGCGGCCATCCAGGTGAGTCCGGTGAGCGTCTGGTCGTTGAGCACGCCGTAGAGCGCGCGGTAGACGGCGAGACCGGGAAGCAGGGGAGTGATGCCCGCGATCGCGACGACCAGCGGCGGAACCAGCGCGCGGCGGGCCAGCAGACCGCCGACGAGGCCGACGCAGGTGGCGGCGAGTCCCGCGGCGATGACGTCGCCGACCGGTAGGAACGACGCCGCTGCCGCGACGCCTGCGCCGATGAGACCGCCCAGGAACGCGATGGGCAGCGCACGACGCTCCGCATAACTGGCGAGCGCGAACGCGAAGGCCGCGATTGCGCCTGACACGACGCGGATGGGGACGTCGACAGGTGCGAACTCTGTCGACGACGTGATCGTCGGCAGGTAGATGCCGACCGAACTCATCAGGCGCAATCCGATACCGACTCCCGCGATGATGCCGCCGGTCATGAGCAGCAGTTCGAAGAAGCGCGCGACGCCGGTGATCGGCGCGCCGGTGATGGCGTCCTGCACCGAGCCGACCAGCGAGAGTCCACTCAGCAGCACGACGATCCCCGCGGCGATGACCTGTGACGGGGTGATCGACAGGCTTTGCCACCCGGTCTTCTCGCCGAGTTCGTACACGAGCGCGGCGGGTACGACGGCGATGAAACCGCCTGCGACCTGCTGGAAGAAGATCGGTGTGCCGATCCTGTTGAGTCGGCGGTTGAACGTGACCGTGACGACGGTGGTGAGCCAAGCGAGGACCGCCACGACCACGTCACCGCCGAGGAGCACCGAGATGCCCGACGCCATGAGGCCCCACGCGAAGGTCGAGACCCAGTACGGGTAGGGGTGTTTGGCCGCGATGATCTGGTCGACGATCCGGTGTGCCGTCGACGGTGTGATCGCCGAGTCGCGAATGCGACGGACCAGCCGGTCGACGGCTGCGAGACGCGTGAAGTCGAGCGAGCGGTAGTGCACCGTCTGCATCGTTGTGATCGGGGGAAGGGTCGCACCACGTCGGGCGACGACGACGATCGTGTTGTACGTGACGTCGACGTCGACATCCTCGACGCCGTAGATGCTCGCGACGAACCGGATCTGCGAAGAGGTGTCTATCGC
Source organism: Gordonia sp. 852002-50816_SCH5313054-c (assembly GCF_001665925.1). NCBI lineage: Bacteria > Bacillati > Actinomycetota > Actinomycetes > Mycobacteriales > Gordoniaceae > Gordonia > Gordonia sp. 852002-50816_SCH5313054-c. The sequence goes on along the minus strand of NZ_LZTE01000068.1, from coordinate 2,629 downwards.
GCCGGTTCCCGAGTCGAGGAGCACGGCACCGATCTTGGTCGCGAGGTCGAGCACCTCGGTGATCGCGCCGACGTCGAACCGGTCGATCGGGCGGCGCGGTGCCACCATGATGCTGCCCGGTTCGATCGTGTCGATCGTCGCCTGCCTCGTCCCGGTGAGGCGGCGGACAGCGCGCCCGATATACTCACGCACGCATGCCTCCTTAGCTCAGTGGTAGAGCACTCGCCTTGTAAGCGAGCGGTCGTCGGTTCAATCCCGACAGGGGGCTCCACCCGTCCCGGTTGTGTCTCGCGACGCCTGATTCCCCACACCGGGCCCCGTATCCGATGTCCCGCGTAAGTGTGGGGTCGGATGATCCTTTGGCACAAACCAGCAGGCCGAACCGCCAATGGCTCCCTATCATTGCGGCGTGAACAGTGCAGCCGACGCAGTGGCCGGCCAGACGGTCTACCGGGGTCAGACGACCGGCAACGTCGATGTCTGGCGTGGCATCCGATACGCAACACCGCCGACGGGCGATCTACGGTGGCGCCGCGCGCGACCGCTCGAGCCGACGTCGGGAACCGTCGACGCGACGACATTCGGGTCTGTGGCGCCCCAGCAAGTGAACCCGGGCGTCCCCTTGTCACCCGACGCGGTCAAGAGCGAGGACTGCCTGTTCCTCAATGTCTGGGCGCCGCAGGGAGCGGCAGGCGATGGTCGTCGACTGCCGGTCATGGTGTGGATTCACGGTGGCGCATACGTTTTCGGCGCGGGCACACAGCCCATCTACGACGGCGCGAATCTCGCGTCGACGCAGAACATCGTGGTGGTGACGCTGAACTACCGTCTCGGTGCTCTCGGCTTTGCCGATCTCGGCGCTCCGGAACCCGGTACGGCTGGTGCTGCCGATCCCACTGCCTCCGCCGGTGGACGATACGAATCCAACGCGGGCCTCAGCGATGTCCTCACCGCGCTGCGCTGGGTGGCCGACACCATCGACGCGTTCGGCGGCGATCCGGACAATGTCACGGTCGCGGGCGAGTCCGCGGGCGGCGGAATGGTGACGACGCTGCTGACGATGCCGCTCGCTCGGGGACTCTTTCACCGCGCCGTCGCGCAGAGCTCGCCGGTGACGTCGGTGTATGACCGCGCACGCGCACGGTTCGTCGTCGAGCGGTTGACCGCCGCCGTCGGAGGAACGTGCGGCGACATCGAGAGCTTTGCTGAGTTGGACACCGACAAGTTGGTCGCCGCCACGATGAAGGCATTCACCGGGGTGCCTGCCGCACATCCGGGCACCATCCCCTTCTCGCCGGTGGTCGACGGCGATCTGGTGCCGCGACATCCGATCGACGTCTACCGAGAAGGCGAGTCGCTGCCGATTCCACTTCTCATCGGCACCAATCGCGACGAGGCCGCGCTCTTCAAGTTCATGAAATCGCCATTGCTGCCCATCAGTGAGCCCGCGATCGTGCAGATGTTCACCGCGATCGCGTCGGAGTATCCGGAGGTCTCGATCCCCACGGCCGAGCGCGTCGCGGCAGCCTATCCGGGCACGAAGGCGAAGTCCATGGGCCTCGACGTCGCGCGCGACATGGCGTTCCGGATGCCGACGGTGTGGGCCGCGGAGGGGCACGCGGGAGTCGCTCCGGTGCATCTCTATCGGTTCGACTGGTCGACAAGGCTGTTGCGGGCCATCGGGATTCGTGCGTCGCACGCCACCGAGGTGCCGTATCTGTTCGGCTACTTTCCGAGCGGCAAGGCCGGCTTCCAGTTCTGGCTCGGCGGCAGACGGATCGGTGAGCGGATCGCCGCGGACATGCAGGCTCGGTGGGGTTCGTTCATCCGCGACGGCGACCCGAACTCCCGTCTCGACTCGGCAGCGCCCTCGTGGCCGACGTTCGCCACCGACCGTCGCGCGACGCTGGTCATCGACGCTCACGACAGCGTCGTCGACGATCTCGACGGACCGCTGCGTGAAGCATGGGGCGACGAGGTTCTCGGGTTTCGCTGAGCAACCGTGTCCCGCAGGCGAAAGATCAACCTGAGCGCAGCAGATTTGCGTTCTCGAATGAGACGGCATTAACCTCGCGTCTCAGACTCTTCTTACTTGCAAGTAAGTAGGGGATGACGTGGAGGGGAACAATGCGCAGATTCTTGGGGACATCTCTGCTCGCAGCAGTGGTTGTCACGCTCGGATTCGTCGGAGTGGTCGCGGCGACGCCGCAGGCGTCGGCGAGTGATCGACTCGACAGAGTTCTGAACCTGCCGCTCGTCAACCGGGACGCGTCGAACGGGCCCGGTGGTGTGAACCCCGCGTTGCCCACCGATCCGACTGTGCTCCGCTCGCTGCTCGACGAGGCGCGCAGTCGCTCGATCGCGCCGTCGTCGTATCGCGCGCTGCTCTTCCAGTACTGGCTCGCCGACACCACGAAGGCCGCGGGGATCGATCTCGCGTCGTGGAACCCGCGGGCAGGTGTGAGCGCCAATCGGCAGAATCTGGTTCGCTCGTACCGGTTCTACGAGAACCTGCAACTGTCGCATCGCGAACTGCAGTGGGCGGGCATGGGTCGGTCTCTTATACACATCTCCGAGCCCACGAGACCGATCAGTATCGGGTATGGCGGGTTGTTCTTGAAAAAAAAAA